>OMPX01000100.1 GCA_900313115.1 uncultured bacterium | reverse complement strand
TTTCTTTACAGCAACACAACATTACTCGAAAGAACAAAGAAAGCAAGTTTTAAACTTTTAAGGTATAATAAATACAGGAGTTTTAGCTTGGAAAATGAAATTAAAAAAGGCGAAATAGTAATTTATACAAGCGAAGATAGGACAGTGTCGCTTGATACAAAACTTGAAAATGAAACCATTTGGCTTACACAAAAGCAAATGGCAGAACTCTTTGGAGTTAAAACTCCGGCTATAAGTAAACATCTTAAGAATATTTTTAATGAAGGAGAATTAAAGGAAGAAGTGGCTATTTCCATTTTGGAAACAACCACGAAACACGGTGCTATAAAAGGAAAAACACAAAAATCTACAACACAATTTTATAATCTTGATGCAATAATTTCTGTCGGATATAGAGTAAATTCATCACGAGCAACTCAATTCAGAATCTGGGCAACTGATGTTTTGAAAAAATATTTAACACAAGGTTATGCTCTGAATAATAACGTGCTAAAAGCGCAAAATGCCAAAATAATTAATTTACAGCAAACGATTAGCTTGTTATCACGGAGTATTCAAAATCAAATTGAGACTGTTGATGATGCTCAAAATGTTGCAAAAATTCTTGATAATTTTGCAAAAGGTTTAGATTTATTAGATGATTTTGACCACAAAACATTAGACAATAAAGGTTGTACACATAAGCCGGCAGTAAAAATCTCCGAAAAAGAATACTTAAATATTATTGATAAAATGAAATCAGAATACGCATCGGATGTATTTGCGAATCCGAAAGACGGAAGTTTTGCAAGTTCTATAAATCAGATATATCAAACATTTGACGGTAAAGATTGTTATCCGACACTGGAAGAAAAAGCTGCAATGCTTCTGTATTTAATTACAAAAAACCACTCATTTTCTGATGGAAACAAACGTATTGCAGCTAGCTGTTTCTTGTATTTCTTGGATAGAAATAACATGCTTTACAGAGATAGTCTTCCGATAATTGACAGCGGAACGCTCTTTGCTCTAACACTGCTTATTGCAGAAAGTAAACCGGAAGAAATTGATGTGATGAAGCAAATTGTTGTAAGTGTTCTTAATAAATACACTAATTAACGATATAAAGGAGTATATATGGAACTTTTTTCTTTAGAGGACGTAAAAGATGCATATTTAAAGTTAAAGCATTACATATACTATGATAAAGCATATTTTTTCAATAGGAAAAAGCTTGTTGAGTTTGAAAGAGAATGGGATATATATGATGAAAATATATTTTTAGACGCTTTTGATGACATAAATAATAGTCAAGAAGAATTGTTTTGGAATCGATTAACAAATAAAATAAATGAAATATATACAGATGATTTGATTTTTAATAAATATTTATCAAAAATCGCTTTTAATGTCTTGCCTAAAAAAGTTTTAACACAAAAGGAATGTAATTTAAAGGAAGCTTCATTAGATATTGATGAAACGCAGCTAATATCAAATCGTAATGTTAGCAAGAGGTATATTATAGAAGATGTAAATTTTTACATTGACATGCCTATTATATTACAGATTTTAGACGTTTTATGGATTGTGAAATGCGGATATGTACTTGAAAATGATAAATGTATATACGTTGATAATATTACTGATGAATATTGTTATTCTAATAAATTGTATCTAGATGACAATGGACAGGTGAAAATAGGGCGGAATTTATTTAAAAATTATTTTAATCAATATCCAAAATGGCGAGATAATGCAATAAACGAAGTTGAAAAATTACGTGCATCAGGACGTAACGCTCTGATAATATCATTAGACATTACAAAATATTATTATCATATTGACCTAAAATATAAAGAAGTATTTAATACTATAAGTTCTAAAATAGAAAATTTTAAATATTATAACTTGAACGATAAAATTAAAAAAATTCACGATAGGTACAGAGAATTAATAAAAAAATACTATAATATAAATGAAGATTTAAATAACAATTTTTTGCCTATTGGTATGTTATCATCAAATATATTAGCAAATTATTATTTAAAATCTCTTGACAAAAAAGTTATAAATAATATAAGACCTTGCTATTATGGCAGATATGTAGACGATTTATTATTTGTATTTGAGAACAAATATGTTTGTGAAAAAGATTATTGTCCGAATATTAATTGCCCAATAGATAATGAATTATCCGATAGTAGATTAATTAACCATTTTTTGTCAGGTATTATTGAGGAGGACAAAAAAGACCACAAAACTCTTTTACTAAAAGATTTTCCAAATCTAACATTACAGAAAAATAAGATAAAAATGTTTTTAGTAGACGCATCCGCTCCAAATGTTGTATTAGAGCAATTTAAAAATAATTTAGCAGCAACAACAAGCCAATTCCAGTTTCTACCTGATGATAAAGAAATTGATGAGGAATATACAAAACAAACATTTTTTGTGCATTATACAGATTCAGTTAATAAATTACGAAGCGTTGAAAAATATACAATAGATAAATATAGTACTAGCGTGTTACTAGCAAAAAAAATACAAATAGCCAAATATTTAAAATCTAATATACTAGAAAGTAATGTAAAAAAAATAATTAACAACTATTTTAATGGCAAATATTGTTTAATATTAAATTCTCTTTGGCACAAACTTTTTGCATATTTATTTATTTTAAATCAGGAATATTCAAAAAAAATTATTATAGACTTTTATGAATATTCATTAAAAAATATTGATAAAATTCAGACAACAATAAAAGATAACAACAAGAATTTTTTAATCGGCAGATATTTAAAAAATAGTATGAGAGAAACTCTAAAGATGTCATTGGCATTAGCGGGGAGTTTAAATTTGTCATTGTTAGAAAAATTATCTGGTAAGATTGATGATTTTGAGAACATATACAATCTAGCTCAAAATTTCAAATATTCCAATATGTTTTTTCACGATTATATTGGGGTTGAAGCTTATAACTACACAAATGCTTTTTATGAAGAATTAAATAGTAATGAGAATTTAAAAGAAATTTCAGTAACTGAAATATTAAAATCCCAAGAAAATCTAGATTTAAATATAAACAACAAGTTAGTAGAGTTATCTCCTATACATGTAAGAATTGAAGATTTAAATTTACTAAAATTTTATTCGCACTTAAATACAACAGAATTGAGTACAATAAACAATAAAATTGCAGAAGAATTTTACGAAATATGTCAAAATAGATATAAAAACAATATAAATATCAATACTTCAAAAACAGGTAGCACCAGATTTTTAAGTTTTAACTTTAAATATAAAAAAAATAAAAACAAATTTATAATAGGTATTTCAAATATTCATATAAAAGAAGAAAATATATTTTCTGCAATACAAGGTACTCCAAATTTATCAGAAAATAGGTACAGTCAAATTCGTGAGATAATAACTCAAGCTCAAAAAAATAATGTTGATTTACTAGTATTTCCAGAATTATCTATTCCAATCGAATGGATGCAATTAATACAAAAACATTTAAAAAATAAAAATATGGGTATAATATTTGGCTTAGAACATATAATTGTAAACAATAAAAATAATAAGCTCTGTGGTAATTTTCTAATTACAATGTTACCGGTAAAGTTTAAAACAGAGGACGGAGAAAAAACTACTTTTATGTTTACACTTCCTAGGTTAAAGTATTTCTATGCTCCAGAAGAAACTCAAACCATTGAAGATAATAGATTAGATGTACCTTCAGAGATAACTGATAGAGTATATTATATCTTCAAATGGAATGGTGCGTATTTTAGTGCATATAATTGTTTTGAAATTGCTTGTATAGAAGATCGTTCTATAATGAAATCTCAGGTAGATTTCTTAACAATAAGTGAATGGAATAAAGATACAACTTATTATGATAATATTGTGCATTCAGCAGCAAGGGACCTACATTGTTATGTTGTTCAAGTTAATACATCTAAATATGGTCACTCATGTCTTGTTGCTCCTAAAAAAAGCGTTGAGTCTAATCCTGTTTTTATTAAAGGTGGAAATAATGCAACTTTATTAGCTACAGAAATTGAAATAGAAAAATTACGTAATTTTCAAAGAACATTAGGTCGTAATACAAATGAGTTTAAACCATTACCTCCAACATTTAATCATAATGTCGAAAGATTGCAAGAATAGATAAAATGTAAATGTAAATATAAATATGATAAAATAGGAAAACAAACTATGGATGATAAAATTTATCCAATATTACAAAAATACTACAATGCATTAAATAGTTTAAATTCTCTTAGTATTACAAAAGATATTTTTGAAAGTATTCCTCTTATAGACAATTTTTTTGCTGAATTTAGAAATATAACATTTATAATGCAAAAAAGTTTTAATACTAAGGAATTAAAAGAATATTATAGAAAAAAACAAGAAGAGTTATTGAATGATGATAGTTTAAGGTGGTTTATTGATAAAAGAAATGAAACAGTTAAAGAAAACCCATTTAAATTAGAAAAAGAGGTTGAAGTTTATGTATATCTCCCAGATTTTTGCGGAAAGATAATTGATAGCAGACTCAGTATAGATAATGATATCCCTTTAGATACATTAGAGCAAGTTATTAAAACATACTTGGTAAAATATAATAAAAATTCAGATATTTATTTTAGTATTGATATATTATTCAAGGAAAATGGAAATGAAATAGATATATATCCAAAAATAAGAAATGGCATCGTTATAATGGACAAATTTATTAATGCTATTATAGCAGATTATCCATGTAAGTGTTTTAAATGCACAAATATAATTGAACAAATTAAAGATCTAAAAACAAAAATATTTTTAAAAGATTTTACTTTTTCTTGGGATTATACAATAGAAAACAACGAAATTATTTGGGGGCAGCAAATAGAGATGGGCACTCATGATAAAAATGGATATCCAACTTTAATATCGAATGTACGTATTCCAATTAATGCGAATTTACCAATTGACCAAGATATAATAAATGATGATACACAACTTTTTAAATTTTATGCCTATATGCATTATACTATATTTAAAGCTCAAAAAAATAATATCATGCCCTCATTTATTATAATTTATAATGATAACACTGTTTCATATATGCCATTTGTACCTACAATTAAAACAACTTTTTACAAAAAAGCCCGGATTGTAGAAAAAATTGCTAAGAAAGAAAATGTCAGAGTAATATATTTTATTGGAGAAAACTATTATTATCCAATAGAGAAAATTAATGAAATTCAGCAGGTTTATAGTGAACGTATTAAGTATGCAAGTACAACGCTATTATCAATAAATATGATTAGTAAAAAAAATCAATACATAAAGACGATATCATTTGATACTCATAATATTAATTGTGAAGCCTACGCAATAAATCAAATAAATAATCCATATGACGAAGAGAATTGTTATTGGCTAAATCCTATATTGCAAGCATTAAAGGGAAATTCTTCAAATAACTAGTATACTTTTTTGATTACTATATAAATATCTTTTTGCAAGTTTTTTAATTGATTTATTAAATTGTAATATTGTATTTTTATCATTTAATGTAATTTTTGTTTTTTTAGTATCTTTATAACCTTTTCTATTTGTATATAACAATGCAAGGGTTGGAGAAATTGGAAAATAAATTTCAAAATCATCTCCTTGTAATTCAAACGAATTAATATAGCTGGCAAATATATTTATACATGGGGAATCCGATGTTATAAATGGTGTTTCTGTATTATTTTTCAATATTATTAATTTATATCCGGAATTAATTAAGTACTCTACTAAATATATAGATCTTAAGTGCAAAAATATAAAAATAAAACTTTCTTCATTCATTTCTATAAATTTTTCTATATAATCAGGTAATGCAATATTAATAAATTTTTCTTTCCATTGTTTTTTCAAATATAATAAAGAATTCTTTAAGTTATTAATTTGCTTCTCAGTTCTAAAATACTGAATTATGAGATAATGTATTAAGTTTAAATACATATTAGTATTATATTTAAGTTTTTTTATCTTTTCTTCATATTCTTTTATACTAGGCAGATTTGGGTGTTCTTCCTTTATTTTTAAATATATTATTTTTAATGCTGATGTATGTAAAAATCCTTCCAATTTGGCATATAAATATAATGAGATTTTTGATAAATCAACATTATTTTTTATAAAATCTATACTTTCACTTTCTATGATTTGATTTAATATATTAAAAAAATCATTTTCATATACTGCAGTAAATATGTTTTCTTGTGATTTAGATATGAATTTATCATTAACAAAACCTTTTATATAATCCATAAAAACAGGCCAATATGCTTTAGGGATGCCAGAAAGGCAAATATCAGATATAAAATTAGAATAATCCCCATTTATATAATCACAAATTCTTTTACAGAAATTTATTTCAACTTCATCATTAAATCCAGCAATTTGACAGAAATATTCTATTTCATTGTAAGTAATTTTGTTTTTTACTGTATATAAGTTTCTTTTACAGCACTCTTTTTTTATATCCGTTACTTCATAAATTTTTGAAGAATTTTCTAAATCACATTTATATATGCAATGATTTTCATCAAAAAACTTTTTTAAATATCCCTGTGGAACAAAATGATTATTTGCAGTATTATTCATGTACCTATTATATTAAAAACATCTCAATATCACAGTTATTTTTATCTTATTCTAAGTGTTAAATTACATCCTCTTGCTTGCCAGACTATTGCGCCTCGCAATAAACGCCACCACTCGCACTCCCGTCGGAAGTCAGCACTTCCGCCGAGTCGTGCTTCGTCTCTCACACACTTTGTGTGTTCGTGGCTTTGCTCGGCTTGTCGGACTGGAGCAATTTTAAAGAGATAATCGAAAGATTATCTCTTTTTTAGTGCAAATCTCCAAGAGCTCATCACTAGGATACTTCGCTTGCCAAAGGGTAAATATTTATAATAGGATGTAGGATGTGGTGGTTTTGAAATCTACTACATCTTTTTTATTGTTGTGTTGCGGTTAATCACAGATTTACCGCAACCTATTGGCTTAATTTATCTATATTCTGTAATTAGTTATAATTCTTAAGTATCACTAAAAAATACTTAATGTTTTTTATTCTTTAACATGTATAATCAATTTAAGAGAGTATTTTGTCAGAAAGGAAATAAAATGAAATTTCAGGAAATAAAAAATAATGTATTTTATTGTGGTTTAAATGATACAGAAAGACAAATTTTTGATGAGCTTATTCCGTTAGAGCATGGTACAAGTTATAATTCATATCTTGTAAAAGGTTCAGAAAAAATAGCTATTATTGACACAATGTACCCGCCTTTTACTTCTGAGTATATTAAAAATTTAAAAGAAAATGGTGTAAATAAGGTTGATTATATAATTGCAAACCATGGCGAACAAGACCATTCAGGTTCTATTCCTGCATTATTGGAAGAATATCCTGATGCAAAAGTTGTTACGAATGCCACTTGTAAAGGGAATTTGATGTCAATGTTGTTTGTTCCCGAAGAAAAAATCATTGTTGTTAAAACAGATGATGAAATATCCTTGGGTAATAAAACATTAAAATTTATACTTGCCCCAAATGTTCATTGGCCCGACACAATGTTTACTTTGATAAAAGAAGATAATTTGTTATGCACTTGTGACTTCTTGGGTGCTCACTATACATTTGAAGATGTTTTTGCAGTGCCGTCAGAAGAATTAGAAAAGAGTGCGAAAAGATATTATGCAGAAATTATGATGCCATTCAGGGTTATGTGTAAAAAATATGTACAGTTAATAAAAGATATGAAGGTTGATATGATATTACCAAGTCATGGTCCAGTTCATAAAGATCCAAATTATATCTTGGATTTGTATACTGATTGGACATCTGATTTAGGTAAAAACTTGGTATTGTTGCCTTATGTTTCAATGTATGGCAGTACAGAGGAAATGATTGATTATTTGAGTAATGAATTGAATAAAAAAGGTATAAATACTTTGAAATATGACATTATAACTGGTGATTTAGGTGATTTGGCGATGTCATTGATTGATGGAACAACAATTGTTTTAGGTACATCAATGGTATTAGCAGGTCCACACCCTGCATCAGTTAATATCGCCTATATTGCAAGTGTTCTGAAACCAAAAGCAAAATTTGCGTCATTTGTCGGTTCTTACGGTTGGGGTGGCAAATTATTTGATATTTTGGGCGAAATATTAGGCAAGTTAAGACTTGATGTAATTGAACCTGTACAGGTAAAAGGCAAACCTACAGAAGAAACTTTCAAGCAACTTGATACTATGGTTGAATCGATTGTTGAGAGACATAAATCTGTTGGTCTTTTATAGACTTTACAAAAATAATATAATTGGTAAAATAAGAGTATGAAAAAGTTAGCTGTTTTTATACTCTTATTTTGTGCAGGCGGAAATGCGTGGGCATTTTATGATTTTTGTGAATCTCCGGCGGATTATAATACTTTTCCTCAGGCATACGATGTCAGAACTGAGTATTGGAAAGATATCCCAAATCATAACCCTGAAAATATAAAATATGAAAATATTAAAAATAAAAATTCGGTATCGCCATTTCTCAGAAAAAATAAGCAAAATAACGATAAAAATAATTTAGAAGATACGGATAAATAAAAGCTTTATATTTAGTCTTTTTTTAGGTAAAATTGTTTTATGAAATTTCTCGCTGAAAAACAAAAGACTAAAATTGTTTCTGATTCAGGTATTGACAGACTTGATATAGATTGTTTTGTGAAGAAAGTTTTTGTGGACAAAATTATTTTAGGAATTAGTCCTGTTCTGAAAACGGATTTTTCTGATTTTCAAGTTGGTTATGATTTGGAAGTAAAGATTTATACACCAAAAGGGATTTTAATTTTTAATTCTGAGGTATTAAATATATTGTCATCAAAAGAGTTGGAAATTAGTTATGACGAGTCAGAAACCAAACTTGAAAACACGAGACAAAACCCACGTTATCAATCGGAGTGCCCGATTACAATATTCAGACCATTGCAGGGAAATATTGAAACACATCTTATAGATATAAGTGTCAGAGGTTTAAGATTTTATTCTAAAGTTCCTTTAGATGTCGATTCAGAATTTGAAATAATGTTGTATTTATCGGATACTATTGGTAAAATAATACTAACGGGACGTATTCTTGATAAAACAGGATTGCCCGAAGGTGTCCACAGAATGATGATAGAAGATATCTCATATACAGACAGACAAAAATTGGTTGATTATTGTATGTCATTGGCAAAATAGCATAATAAGATTGGATAGAATATATGAATAATATTATTGAAAACGATTCATCAGATGAAATGAATAAAAAGCAGGATAAGGTTAAAAAAGCTATTGAAAAATGTCAGTTAGCTCTACAAAAAGAACCTAATAATGCAAAGCTGCATATTAGACTTGGTGATTTGTATATGGATTGGCATTTGGATATTTTTAATTCTTGTCAATATATCGATGAAGCAATTACTGAGTATCAGTGTGCGCTAGAAACTGCAATTGATTCATACGAAATTTTTTACAGGATAGGGAAAGCTCAGTTCTATAAAGGTGATTTAG
The DNA here is from genome assembly GCA_900313115.1 of uncultured bacterium. Lineage (GTDB taxonomy): Bacteria > Cyanobacteriota > Vampirovibrionia > Gastranaerophilales > Gastranaerophilaceae > UBA2883. The sequence continues at coordinate 6,164 of OMPX01000100.1, read as the reverse complement.
ACAAGGCTATAAATTATTTGAACATGGCAATTGAACAAAATCCTGAATATTCTGATGCTTATTATGTTTTGGCTGAAACATATACAAGAAAAGCTTATTTCTTTGAAGCAATACAAGCTGCGAAAGAATCAATAAAACATAAACGATTCAGAAACTCAAGAGCACATTTTCTGTTACATAAGCTGTATCAGGCATCTGCTTTTAAGAATTTTAAAGTTGGTTGTCAATCTAAATTTGAGCATTTTCTATCTGTTTTAACATTTTTATTTGATAAAAATGCAATTCGGGCAACTCTGAAAACTATTTCTTATATGCAGTTTATGCCGATATTATTCTACGCATTTTATTTAATTCAGATTAGAAGAATAGATTCTGCAATAGATGTTTATATAAAAACAATAGACAAGGCTCCGGGCTTTGTTCCTTTGTATTGTTTATTAGGTGATGCATATCTTGCAATAGGACATTATGAAGATGCTATCACAGAATATAAGATGGCAATATGGCTGGACAGTTTGAATATTCCTGCATACAGACACTTGAGTCAAGCTTATGAAGAACAAGGTGATTATGATAGAGCAATTGAAACTTATCAGAAACTGATATCTATTATGCCTACCGTACCTGATTTTCATTCAAATTTGGCTAATTTGTATTATATAAAAGGCGAATTTAAACTTGCAGTTGCTCAATATCAGACAGCAATCACTTTGAATCCTAACAAACGATGGACAAGTATTATTGCTCAAACTTTAGGTTTTGTATATCAGGAAAATCAAAATGACCTCGATGCTGCAATATGTGCATATCAAAATGCTTATACGATGACTCCTGAAGATATTGATATTTATATCAATTTAGGCAGCGCATTTTATGATAAAGAAGATTTTGACAATGCCTTGTCAGTATACAGAAAAGCTTTGGAACTTGACCCAACCAATGCAAAAATTCATTGTAACTTAGCGTTTTTACATTGGGGGAAAGGAAACACAAACGAGGCAATTAAGGAATATGAATTATCAATTAAATATGATAACACATACGATATTGCATATAATAACTTGGGTGTAATTTATCTTGATGATTTGGGAAGAGTCCAAAAGGCGATTGAGTTGTTTAAAAAATCTGCTGAGTGTAACCCGAATTATGCATTGGCACATTTTAATCTTGCAAGAGCAATAACTATTGTCGGAGATAAAATTGAAGCCGCAAAATTGTATCAGATAGCTCAGGATATCAATAAGGTTACAAATGAAATAGATCCGCAGGATATTGTAGATAAAATCAATAATTTATTCTCATAATTATAGGGTATAGACGATATGGAAAGTAATGATAAAATAATTATAACGGTGTCAGGGGCTGATAAAGTCGGTATAGTTGCAAAAGTGGCAAATCTTCTTGCAGATTGTCAGGTTAATATAGAAGATATCAAACAAACACTTATGCAGGGGCATTTTGTTATGTTTATGTTGTGTGATATGTCTAAATCAAACAAGAGTTTACAGGAATTTCAGACCTTGTTGAAGGATGAGTGTAATAAGATGGGTATGGAAGCATGGGTTCAAAGAAAAGAAATCTTTGATACAATGCACAGTGTCGGTTAAAGTTAAATTAAAGTTTTAATAAAAAAAAATAAGCCCTGAAATAAATCAGGGCTTATTTTTTTGTTTGTTGTTATATTGTTATACAGCAACTTTCATTGAGTTAGTAATAATTTCGTTAAAGCTGTCTGCTTTTAAACTTGCACCACCAATTAAAGCACCATCAATATCAGACATTGACATTTGTTCTTCAATTGTAGCAGGTTTTACAGAACCGCCATAAAGGATTCTGATTGAATCAGCTGTTGATGCATCAGAAACTTCTTTAACAACGTTTCTAATCATAGCAATAACTCTGTTAGCTTCAGCAGCATCACATGTTTTGCCTGTACCGATAGCCCAGATTGGTTCGTAAGCAATTACTGATTTAGCAATTTCTTCATTTGATAAACCTGATAGGGCAGCTCTGATTTGGCTTGCAATGTGTTCATCAGTTACACCTGATTCTCTTTGTTCAAGAGTTTCACCACAACAAATGATTGGTAATAAACCGCCAGCAAGAATTGCTTTAGCTTTTTTGTTAATCATTTCATCTGTTTCAGAGAAGTATTGTCTTCTTTCTGAGTGACCAATGATTATGTATGAACAGCCAAGATCTTTTAACATTTCAACTGTAACTTCACCTGTGAATGCACCTTTAGCTTCCCAGTGACAATTTTGTGCTGCTAAAGCTACTTTTGAACTATCTTTAATCAATCTTGATACAAGTGCTAAAGATGTAAAAGTAGGTGCTATAATTACTTCAGGCATTTGAGATTCATTTAAATCTTTAACACCATCTAAAATTCCTAATGTTAGTGATGCAGAATCATTTAACAGATTGTGCATTTTCCAGTTACCAGCCATAATAGGTCTTCTTGACATAATTTTCTCCTTTATGTTTATAAATATTTACTCCTTTAGTCTAAAATAAACATAATAATTGAGCAAGAGGCTTTTACTACATGACATTTGTGTAAACTTTGTTAATATTTGAAAATTTTTTAGCAATTAAACTTTAATTTATACGTTTAATATAGTATAATAATAGTGTAGGTAAATTTTGGAACAGCATCAATCAGTAAAAGAAAAAGAACAGGTTAGTTCTCTAAATATGGCAGGCATGACCTCCCCTTTATCAGCTGCTAAATTGGCGGCTAAGGTTAATTCGCTTGCAACGTCGCCGTCCACACCTCGCAGGACTCCTATTCGTGTGAATGCACCGGTTCCTCAAAAGGTTAATGTGGACTATAAATCTATGGTTGCTAAATTAGCTGAAATTGTTCCATCTCAGGATATCAACACTTATTATCTATCAGTACATAAAGTCCTTACTCGCTTTTTGTCGTGTTCATTTACAGCATTCGGTCTGTTTAATGAAACATCTAAGTGTATTAATCTAAAACTTATTGATAAGGCTGAAAATGTATATTCATCAAAGATTTTTGGCTCTGATAGTGAAAATCCGGTATCACAATGTTTTTATACAAGAAAGCTTATAACAAAAGATAACGTAGATTTCTTAAACATTTCTTATTTCAACGGACACAAAGTCAGCATATTACCTATGATTTCCGTAAATAAATGTATTGGGGTTATGATTATTGCAGACAGATATGTTGATCCGTCAGAAAAATTGTATAATTTTATCGCAAATCATATAGCTCTTACTATGGATAATATCAGCTTGGTTGAGAAGAGTCAGGAGCATATCAATACGGATTCTCTAACTCAATTATATAACCACAGAGGTTTCCAAGAATGTTTGGATAAAGAATTACACAAAGCTGCAGAAAATAATACAGAATTATCCATTGTTATGCTTGATGTCAACAATATTTCAAGAATAAACAGAGAATTAGGTCACGGTAAGGGTGACGAAGTTATAAAACTTGTTGCGGAAAAGGTTAAAAACAATCTGCGCAAATCAGATATTGCAGGCAGATATGGCGGAGATGAAATCGCTATGATTCTTCCTAACACAGATATTTCTGAAGCTAAATATATCGCAGAATATATTACATACAGTTTATCTTGTTGTTTTGTTGATGATGTCGGGCCTGTAAAAGTAGCAGTAGGTGTTGCATCATATCCTGAATGTGCAAAAGAACAAGAAAAATTACTGTTATTAACAGAACAAGCTATGTACATTTCTCAGGCTAAAGGTTACAAAGATGGTATGTCCGCTATCATTTCATCTGCGGACTATAACTTCTGGGATGATGCGGCTCTTAAATCTTATGCAGAAATTATTTCAAAACGTCACGCACAGATGGGTGTAAACTTTGAAGAAGAATTGTTGCATAAGTTCAACTCAGAACAAATAAATTCTCAGAACCATTTGGAAGAAATTGCAAAATCACTTGCAGGTGCAATTGATGCAAAAGACCCGTACACAAAAGGTCACTCAACATCTGTTTCAAGATATTCAGAAGCTCTTGCAAGAGCTTGCAACTTGCCTGAAAACGAAGTTGAAAGAATTTCTTTAGGGGCATTATTACATGATGTTGGTAAGATTGGTATTCCTGAAAATGTTCTTAAAAAACCTGACAAATTATCAGATGAAGAATGGAATATTATGAAGCAACACCCTGTAATTGGTGCTGAAAAAGTATTAAGACCAAATGAATCTCTAAGAGATTTGATTCCGATTGTTAAATACCATCATGAACACGTTGACGGTACAGGATATCCTGAACACTTGAAAGGCGACCAAATTCCATTGTCTGCTAAAATTGTTGCTGTTGCTGATGCGTTCCACGCTCTTGTTAGTGACAGACCATACAGAAAAGGATTGGGACTTGATGTTGCTTGTGATATCTTACTTCAGGGTGCAGGTAAACAATGGGATGCATCTCTTGTTACTAAATTTATTCAAATTGCCCCATCTTTGGTTGGAAAGATTTAAAAAAGTTTTAGTGTTATTTATCTACATAAATTTTATCGGTCACAATGACCGATTTTTTTTAGCCCCGAGTAACTCATTGTTGTGGCAGCACTTAAGGAATTGCGGTGATTTTTTAATCAAATTAAGCGCTGTCTGACTACGATTAATGATGACTAAGTTAATCGTGGCTAAGAGGGTGCCTAAAAAGTCAAAAATTTGCTCTGATTTGGTGGGTACGCCGTTCGTAATATTTCACATAAAAGTATTATTATCAAAGGCTTAACACCACCCTACCTTTCTAAGTGACGAAGAATACTTAGTCACTTAATGACCTAATCACTTAATCACGTTATATTATATTTGCTTGTGTCGGAATAATATGATATAGTTCTTACATATACCAAGGTGGCTAATTTAAAACCATCAATGGTCGTTATATACATTATTTGAAAGGGGTTATTATGAATAAAAATATAGTAATATTACTTTTAATATTTATCATTCCGTTGTTTAGTTATTTTATGTTATCACAAAATAACAAAGGAAATATATCAATTGCAGAAGCAAATTGTCCAAAGCTTATAAAATTTACATCTGATATGTGCAGCGAATGCAAAAGAGTTGAACCGGTTGTAAATAGTGTTATGACAAAGTATCAGGATAATATTCAATATATTGTTATTCCTGTTCAAGTACGTAACAAATATAATGTTGATATGATGAAAAAATATAACATTACTCTTGTTCCTACAATTGTAATTCTTGATAAAAATAATAAGGTAATGCACCGTATAGAAGGTTATGTTGCACCAAACACACTTGACAATTACCTAAGGAATATTTCTAAATGATTGATATAGTTAATTATTTTACAACGCAGGCAAGCACAGGACAGTTTCAGTCAGTTTTCGTTTTGATTGCCTTTCTTGGTGGTGTGCTTGCTTCTATATCGCCTTGTTCTCTTGCAATGTTGCCGGTTGTCATAGGTTATATTGGCGGATATGGTGACAAAGATAACAAAAAAATATTTTGGCAGTTAATTTCTTTTATAGTTGGTTCTGCCCTTGTATTTAGTGTTATTGGAGTAGTGTGTGCCTTAACGGGACAGATATTTATTTCGTTTGCGGGAGATTATTTCTTAATAATTCTTGCATCCTTCCTCTTAGCCTTGGGGTTAAATCTTGTTGGAATTATTGATTTAAACTTTCCGACACTTATTAACAAAATTCCTCAAAACTCAAACAATTCAAAATTTCTTTATCCAATGTTATTAGGTGCAATTTTTGCTATAGCAGGAACACCTTGTTCGACACCAATACTTGCAGGAATAATGAGTTTTGCGGCAATAACAAACAGCATTATTCTGTCTGTTATAATGTTATTTGCCTTTGCAATCGGACAAGGTCTGATTTTAGTAATTGCAGGCTTGTTTACAGGGGTTGTCAAAAAATTCGGTTCGGTTGTATCTGTTTCAGAAATACTGATTAAAATATCAGGCGGACTTTTAATATTAGCATCAATCTATATGTATTACAGAATTTTCGCTAAATTTATAGGATAAAATTATAGCATTTTCTTTAAATATTGACCTGTGTATGAATTTTTTACTTTAGTTATATCTTTAGGTGTTCCCTGTGCGATAACTGTGCCTCCGTCATTGCCGCCGTTTGGTCCTAAATCTATAATATTATCAG
>OMPX01000171.1 GCA_900313115.1 uncultured bacterium | reverse complement strand
TAGTGACTTCTTTAAGTCTTAATCTATCGCATAACATATGGGCAAATGAGCTTGTTCGGCTAAATACGGATTCAAGAAGAACGACCTGTGACGAGATGATGATTTCCAAATGGGATATATACTGTAATGCAACTGAATTAATTAATTATTATATGGTGAGATGATATGAAACTGAGTGTGCCGGAATGGTGCTGTGCAATTAGATATAATGATAATTCCAGTGGCAGTATTCTAAATGATACCGATGCGGAGTTTGTTGTGATAAAAAACAGTCTTAGATATTGGTGTGCTGACCCGTTTTTGTTTAAATATAAGGATAAGTATTATCTTTTTTTTGAGATGTTTGACCGTCTTAAACGTAAAGGCCTTTTAGGGTATCGTGAGATATCTGAAACATATATCGGAAAAATGAAAGTTATATATGAATGCGATACACACTTATCTTATCCGTTTATATATGAAAAGGATGGCAAAATATGTATTATACCAGAGTCAAACGATAGTAAAGAGTTGTTTTACTTGGTTTGCAAACAGTTTCCTTCAAAGTGGGAAAAGGAATCCGTTATTCTTAATGAGCATCTTGTTGATACAACACTTTACAACAATGACGGAACAACCTTTTATATTTCTGAGAAGATTATAAATAAAGGCGTTTTTGACAGAGTGGATCTGTATTATGAAGAGAGCGGAAAAGTAGTTGAATGTAAAAGCAATCCTGTTAAAGTTGATGCAACTACAGCAAGAGGCGCAGGAAAGATTTTCAATTATAATGGAAATTTGATAAGACCATCGCAGAATTGCGGAAAATCTTATGGGGAAAAATTAAATTTCAATATTATAAATGAACTGACAAAGGAATCTTTTTCGGAGGTTATATTTAAAACTGTTTCTGTAGATGAAATAAAAGTTAAAAATAAGGAAAAGTTTAATGGCATTCATACATATAACAAGATTGATAACTTAGAGGTAATAGATTTAAAAATCAGTTCAAATTTCAATGTGCTAAATGTTATTGGAGGCGTTCTTAAACGCCTGAAACTTTTGTGGTGAATTATGTTAGATAGATTAATTAGAATCTGGAAGTATTCTAAGCTTCTTGAAATAATTATAAATGTTGAAGACAGACATTTTAGAAAAAAGTGTACAAATTCTTCATTTACTCTTCTTACTCCCAATTGTATGGCGGGACTTATTTATCATCGTCTCGGAGAGCAATTCTGTTCACCAACGATAGACTTGAATATGCAAAACTCGGATTTTTTAAAGTTTGTAAATAATATTGATTATTACATAAATCAAAATCTTATTGAGTATAAACCTTCGAATGAAAAATACCCTATTGGTATATTAAAAGGCGAAACCGAAGAAAACGATATAAGAATAAATTTTATTCATTATGTTTCTTTTGAGGATGCAAAAGAAAAATGGGAGAGAAGAAAAAAAAGAATACATAAAGATAATATGTATGTAATTATGTGTGATATTGACGATATTTACGAGGAGGATTATCGTAAAGTTGGATATCTATCTGATCGAGATCTTCGGGAGTTTGAAAAAATTGAATGTAATAATAAAGTAATTCTAACACGAGACAAAGAACGCAGGGAACCATATTTTAAATATATTAAACCAAATTACAGAAGGTTATTCCCGTTAGTCTATATGAATAGAGATCTGATTGGTTTAAATGGATTTGAAAAATATTTTGATTTTGTGTCGTTTGTAAACAAAAAATAGCTATGGATAGAAAAAAGAAAGTATTAATTGTAAATGATGAACTCCAGTACGGAGGTTCAGACTTTGTTGCAGTAAGACTTCAACAGAATCTAAATCCCGAACAATTTGAGTGCGTGTACTGTGTGCGTCATGACCACAAGGGTCCTTATGAGGCTAAACTTGAAAAAACAGGTGTTCGAATAATACATCAACCAGATAGTGAATTAGGATATATTAAAAGCTATCTCTTTTTTAAAAGACTGTTCAAAGAAGAACATTTTGATATTGTTCACAGTCATCTGTTGTTTTATAGTGCATTAGTTTTAATGGCTGCAAAAAATAGCGGAATAAAAAAAAGAGTAGCTCATTCGCATTTTTCTCAGTCG
>OMPX01000035.1 GCA_900313115.1 uncultured bacterium | reverse complement strand
TTAAAGAAAATGGGCTTAGTAATGAGATTGACAGATTCCCTCAAGGTAATTTGGAAAGAATACCCGAAGAAGATGGATTTGAATCAAATGAAGCAAATTTATTAGGCGCTCCGAATATGAAAGCATTAAAAGCTCCAAACGGTCAAGAAGTTATAAAGACAATCAATTTAGTAACAGAAATATTTGGTGTTCTTACAGCTGCAGTAACAGCAGGCAGAAATTTGTGGGAAACATTAGCTGATTGGATTGGGCAGAATGATAAACTTTCAGATAAAGAAAAAGTTAAAGCAATGCAGTTGGGTAATGTACTTGCAAAACAAATGTCAACTAAAGAAGCAGCATAAATCCAATATTTAAAAATGCATTTAAAACACACTAAAACCCTAAAACGATACAAAATATCAGTTTCAGGGTTTCAGTTTATTTTTACCATTGTTTAGGCATTTTTATTTTAAACTAAGAAATTCTGCCCGGAACAACAACTCCGCCTTTAAGATTCTTTTTGTAGTATTCAACGTGTGGTTGAAGAACACTATCAAGAACTTCAGGAAGTTGTTTTCCTGTCATAACTGCTGTTACAATTTCCTGATATACAGTTGCATAAGCTCTCAACTGAGTCATAGCACCTGCTGCAGCAGGAGTAAGACCAAGTTTAGAAGTTTCTAATTCTTCTACAAATAATGCTCCTGTAGAATCATAAGATTTTGTTAATGCGCCGATATATGCTTTTGCATTTTCTGAACATACACCATTATCCATTGGAACAGTCAGCGCAAAAACTAACTTGTTTGCAGGATTAAAATGAGCTTCGGCACTATGGTGCATTGCATCAGGAACTTTTGCAACCTGTTTAAGAGTATCTTTTACTGATTCGTTTTGCATTTGAGCGTGCCAATATACTGTATTTTCAAACATTGAGCCCATATATTGATGAACAGATGCTTCGATGCCGTTCAATTTTGCATCAGCCCAGAAAATACCTTCTTTTAAAGCATCATTTTCTTCTAAATCAGCAGATAGAGCTAATGATGATACTTCTTGCGCAGCTTTCAATAAAGAAATCATGTCTTCTTTCTTAAAACCTGCCCAAATAAGTGTGAATAATGCGTGGTCATCAAATGCTGAGAATCTTCCGCCAACATCATCATGGATAAATAAATCACCTATCCAGCCTTGTTCTATTGAAGTTCTTCTCAATTCTGATTTTTCCGAATTTTTATCAGTTACTGCAATAAAATGTTTTGCAGATGCTTTTAGAGCATCATCATCAGACATACCCTGAGATTTGTATGCATCAATCAACATTTTTTGAACTCTCAAGAAACCGTCTTTTGTTTCAAATGTTGAGCCTGATTTTGAAGCAATCATAAAGTTTGAAGATAAAACATCATTCCCTAATTTTGTTAAAAATCTTTCTAAGCTGATAGAATCAACATCTGAATAGAATTGAACTTTATCTGCGCAAATATTCAATCCATTAATAGAAAGCATGTGTTCAACTGTGTGTTTTGAACCACCTATACCCATTACGCTGAGTACAGTATTACCTGTTTGAGATTTAAAGTTTTCTGCCATTGTGTATAATTCATCAACTCTTTTTAATTGTTCTTGCGGAAGGTTTACCCAATTCAAAAATTTACCTTCCTTGTTTGCTCTTGATGATAATTCATTTACAAACTCAGATACCTTTGATTTGTATTTAGAAAAATCAATACCTGAAAAAGTTGTTTTTAATTCTCTCATTTTTGTAACCATATTTCTTTCCCTTTATTTAGTTAGTTTACATATATATTGTAATATAAAAATAAATTATAGTTTATCGGCAAAGCCGATAAACTATAAAGTGATTAAGTGACTAAGTCATTAAGTGACTAAGAAAATTATTCTTAACCATTTAATGACAGTTTCGTTGTACATTATAAATATTATCATTCTATTAAAAATTATTACCCTCTCCTATAATTTAGGAGAGGGTAATATTCGTTGTAACAAGTTGATTACGAATATGGGGTGAGGTATTTTCGCTGTGCGAAATTTCATTTTTTTTAATTATT
>OMPX01000043.1 GCA_900313115.1 uncultured bacterium | reverse complement strand
TGGAGTGAACAAGTAGTTCAAATCAGTCGTGTTACAAAGGTTGTAAAAGGCGGTAAAAAATTAAGTTTTAGAGCTGTTGTTATAGTAGGTAACAAAAAAGGACAAGTTGGTGTAGGTTGTGCAAAAGCATCTGAAGTTATCATAGCTATCCAAAAAGCTATTACAGATGGCAGAAAGAATCTTATCACAGTGCCTATCTTTAAAACAACTATTCCACACCCTATTACAGGCAGAAGTGGTGCAGGTAAGGTAATGTTAAGACCGGCTTCTCAAGGTACAGGTATTATTGCCGGTGGTGCAGTTCGTCCTGTTCTTGAACTTGCTGGTATTGAAAATATCTTATCAAAATCTCAAGGTTCAAAATCACCTCTTAACGCAGCAAATGCTACATTAGATGCTCTTAAATCTTTGAGAAGATTTAACGATGTTGCTAAAAAACGTGGTTTAACAATGGCTGAATTATTAAACTAATATAAGTGAAATGTGAAAAATGGAAAGTGGTAAGTTGTCTATTCACTATTCACTATTCACTATTCACTTTGTTTGGATATAATGTACAAATAAAGTAAAAGAAGGAATAATAAAAATGGCAAAAAATAAACAAATAAAAATTAAACTTGTCAGAAGTATAATCGGTGCTTCTCCGGCTCAAAGAAAAGTTGTGGCAGCATTAGGTTTAAAAAAGAAAGATCAAGTTGTAGAACATTATGACAGCGATACAATTATGGGTATGGTTAATAAAGTTAACCACTTAGTATCAATTGTTGAATAATAAAAGTACAAATAAAGTAAAAGAAGGATAAAAAAATGACAAAAGAAACTATAAAATTAGAAGATTTGAGACCTGCAGAAGGTTCAACTTCAAAATCAAAACGTGTTGGTCGTGGTCGTGCTTCAGGAAAAGGTAAAACTTCTTCAAGAGGTCACAATGGTGAAGGTCAACGTTCTGGACAATCTTCAAAAAGAGGTTTTGAAGGTGGTCAAATGCCAAGTTACAGACAATTACCTAAGTTAAAAGGTTTCCAAATCATTAACAAACGTAATTGGGAAGAAATTAATGTTGGCAGACTGGATGCTTTAAAGCTTAAAGAAGTATCATTAGAAGCATTAAAAGAAATGAGAAAAGCTCATCCGTCAAGTGATGGTTTAAGAGTATTAGGCAATGGTGAAATTAAATCAGCTGTTACCGTAAAAGCATCTTATGTTTCTCCATCAGCTAAATCAAAAATTGAAGCAGCAGGTGGAACGGTTGAATTAGTATAGGTGCAAAGGTTGAAGAGGTAAATATTTATGGCTTTAAATAATATAAAACCGCCTAGCACGGCTGATTTAGCTGCGATGTGGCAAGCGTCAGGATTAAAAGATAAAATTATTTTTACCTTGTTGATGGTTGTTGCATTTAGATTTGGTGCTCAAATACCTATATATGGTATTAACAATACAATATTTCAAAATATTGCAGCAGGTAATAACATAATAGGTTTCTTGGATTTGTTCTCCGGCGGTGCATTAGGTAAAGTATCTATGTTTGCGCTTGGTATAGGTCCATATATTACAGCTCAAATCATTGTTCAGCTTGTATCGGTTGTTATACCTTCTTTAGAAAAACTTCAAAAAGAGGAAGGCGAAGCAGGCAGAAGAAAACTTGCACAATATACAAGAATATTTACTGTAATATTGGCGATGTTTCAATCTATAATATTTATGGTATTTATGTCTAAATTACCGGCAGCAATATTACCGGGTGTGAATCATTCATTGTTCTTTATCAGTTCAATTACTGCATTGACCGCAGGTTCTGTTTTGGTTATGTGGATATCAGAACTTATTACAGAGCACGGTATCGGTAACGGTGGTTCTTTAATCATCTTTGTTGGTATCATATCAGGAATACCTTTGTATTCTCAAAGAACATCAGAATTAGTTACACAAGATCCGGCTTTACAATTTGGATTATTTGCATTACTTGCTATTTTCTTTGCAACAATGGTATTGATTGTCATTATGCAGGAAGCTATGAGAAAAGTAATCATTGTTAATCCAAAAAGACAAGTTGGTAATAAGGTATATGGCGGAGTTAATACTTATATACCGTTCAAGCTCAATCCGGGCGGAGTTATGCCAATCATCTTTGCTATTGCAATTTTATTGTTCCCATCAACTATTCTTAGTGTTTTGGGACAAGCAAATTTGCCGGGTTCTTTAGGCGCATTTGTTCTTGCAATGAATAAGATATTCAGTCCGTCAGGTGTTTGGTATTATATAATTTACTTTACTTTGATTGTATTGTTAACATTTTTCTATGCATCAATTATGCCGAATATGCAGCCAAAAGAGATTGCAAACAATCTTAAAAAATATGGTTCATCAATTCCGGGGATTAAACCCGGAAAACCGACATCTGATGCGTTAGATAAAATATTATCAAGAGTTACATTTATTGGTGCATTTGCACTTGGTGTAATTGCGCTTGTTCCATCCTTTACAAGTTATATAACCAAAATAACAACAGTACAAGGGATTGGTGCAACATCTCTAATCATCATGGTTGGGGTTGCTCTTGATTTAATCAATCAGGTAAGAACTCATTTATTGGCTAAGAACTATGAGTCCTTCTTAAAAGATAAGGGGTAAATAGAGTAAGTAGAGTAAGTATAAGTTGAGAACAATCTTGTATAAAAAAAATGACAGATGCGAAAGTGTCTGTCATTTTTTATTGTAAATATTTTGTAAAAAAAGAACTAAATTATTAAAGTTATTGACTAAAATGCCGTTATGCATGGCGTAACAAGTAAGTTTAAATATTTTCGCGAACCACTTATTTGATTACAACATAGGAAACAAGGAAAAATGGGACTATCGTCATCACAAGCAAGATTGCT
>OMPX01000056.1 GCA_900313115.1 uncultured bacterium | reverse complement strand
GTTACATTTGGTTCTCGTATGGCTGTTGCTGATGATAAAAATGAACTTGCGGAAGCTACAACAAGAGATATTGTTACTTTCAGCAGTATGTATTTCCTAGGTGATTATGCCGCAAAAGGTTACGCATCTTACTTAGAAAATACTAAAGGTGCAAAATTATTAAACAGAACAAAACCATCAAAACAAGGTGATAATATCTTTAAGAAAATAGGTAACTGGGTAGTTAATACTCATTTGAAATCAACAGATGAGTTAGTATCTGACAGTGTAAGAAGTCTTGAAGATATGAAACATTTAAGAGCTAAATGTCAAATGGTTAATTTAGGTTCTTCATTATTAATACTTGGCTTATTAGTACCGGTATTTACAAGATTAAAGACAGAAAAGAACCATAAAAAAGACCTATTAGCCCAAAGCACAGGGGTAAATGGGGTAAATGGGGCAAGTGAAAATGTATTAAGTACACCAAATGTTACGCAAAATGTAACAATTTCTCCAAAACATGGCAATAATAATTCTTTAGCAACCTTTGGTAATATGAAGGTTAATGCTGAGAAAGATAATTCATTCCAATCATTCCAAACATTCAAACAGGTAGTAGAAAGAAATTCAAATGAAGGTTAGTTTATCTCAAAACATTCAACAACAAAATATATTAAGAAATAATCTAAAAACTCAAAACCAAAACCACAATAAAAACAACAATGTTGCATTTAAGGGTGCGGGTATAACAGCGTTTTTAGATTATTTGGCTACAAATCCTGTTTGGGGTGCAACCGCTACTGATGTTGGTTTTATGGGAACACCGACAACAGGCATGGAAATTTATAAAAGAGGCTTAGGTTATGGTTTTGAAGCAGGTTTCAGAGAATATACTTCAACCTTAAATGATGCATCTGTCGGTTTATATGGTTTGGGGGCAGGTACTATTCTTGCAGGAACACTCGCTAAAAACGGTATTACAAACCCTCAAAGAATTTTTGCATCAAATGAGTCCATCGATGTCCATTCCGAATTGTGGAAATCTAATAATGGTAATGTAGATAAATATATCAATGAGTACGTAGACAGTATCAGAGGATTTAATCCTAATAGTCCGATGGCTGATGCAAACGGTTATGTGAAAGTTGCTCAAGATTGTAAGCAGGGTATTATTGATGATATGAAGACCCTTGCCAGTGAAAATCTTGACAAAAAAGAAAGAGCAAAAGTTACTCAAAGATTGAACGCAAAATTAGTTGAAGCGACAGGTGCTGAATCTGAACTTTTAATTAAAAAAGGTACTAAATCAGTTTCATCTTCAGTCACTACAGTAACAGATGATTTTTACAGAATGACAAGAGCCTTAAAAGAAACAGGCGGTGTTTCAAAGGTTGATGGTTTTGTTTCATCATTAAAGAAATTTGGCAAAGGCAGAGCCTTACTTGGTTTAGGTGCTGCAATGGGTATTTCTGCATGCTTCCAGCCAATTAATGTTTGGATGACAAAGAAAAGAACAGGTTCTGACGGTTTCGGCGGTGACGAAACACGTTCTAAGGATAATTCAGCATCATTCAAGGCTAAAAAATTAGCATCAATGGGATTGATGGGCGGTATTATGTTAGCTACTTTAAAGGCTAAACCGTCACAATTCTTAGACAGAATGTTATTCAAAGGCACTGCTCCTACAATCGACCAATTTAAAGGATTATATGGTACAACAATTCTTTCAAGAATGTGGATGGGCAGAGATAATGATGAGCTCAGAGAAATTGATATCAAGAGTATCTTAGGTTACTTAAACTGGTTAGTTCTTGGTAACTTCGTTGAAAAAGGCGTTGTTATGGCGAAAGAAGATAAGGCTAATCCGCTTTTAAGATACAATAAAGAAAACTCAAAAGACGGTTTCTTATACAAACATTTTGGTGAAAAAGTTGATAAGTTCTTCAACAGTAATATTGCATCACGCAGAGAGTTGATTACTGAGGCTCTCAGAGCTGAGGGTAAATCAACAGTAAATCCTGACGGTTCTATCAAATCTATGAAGCAGTTGTTGAAAGAAGCAGAAAAACTTGCAAATCCTGTTTTGAAGAAAAACCTTAAACTCAAAACGGCTGCACAACTTGCAGGTTATGCATATTCAGGTGTTGTTCTTGGTGCAGGTGTACCTTATCTGAATATATCAATCACAAATGCAGTTACTAAAAAACGTGAAAATAAAAAACGTCAGGCAAAAGCTATTGATATAGCTCAAAATAATTATTTTGACAAAGATATCAAAAATACTTCATTTGTAGAAATGAAAAAAGATTATTCAAAATCAGCATAATATAATTTGAAATATTGGAATGTTTTATAAATGGAGTCACAAGACTCCTTTTTTTTTGTATTATTGGTTAATAATATTTATTATTGAAATTTCAAATAAGTTAAAATTCAACAAATGAGGTGCTATCTAAAGATATATAATAATATTATATTTATTAAAAATATGAGTACATAATAAATAATATAGCTATATATCGAAAAATAAATAAAAAATCCGACCTCTTCGGAGCAATCCGTAGCTGTAGTATTTTACTCAATGAGCTCACTGTTTGAGCGATTTTACAAACATAAAAAATATCCGTAAAATCGTGAGT
>OMPX01000132.1 GCA_900313115.1 uncultured bacterium | reverse complement strand
TTAAGAGAACGTTCAGGTAAGGCAACTCGTATCAGAGAAAAAATTGAAAAAAGATAAGACACATATTCATTGGTATCCGGGGCATATTGCTAAAGCCGAACGACTTCTTAAAGAAAAACTCAATCTTGTGGATGTCGTAATTGAAGTTTTGGATGCTCGTTTACCAAAATCGAGTAGTTATAATGACATAAAGAAGCTCTTGGGTGATAAACCAAGGCTTCTTTTGTTGAATAAATCAGATTTGGTTATTCCAGAAGAAATCAAAGAATGGGTAAATTATATTGAAGAACAGTCAAACTGCCCTGTATTGACAATAGATACAAAAACAAACCGTAATTTTAATATTATAGAAAAAAGAGTTTTGGAATTAGCTGAGCCAAGAATACAAGCTTTGATGGCAAAAGGGTTATTGCGCAGACCTGCAAGAGTTGTTGTAGTGGGACTTCCAAATGTAGGGAAATCAAGTATAATCAACAAATTAACAAAATCATCTAAAACTAAAACAGGTGCAAAAGCAGGTGTTACTCGTCAACAACAATGGGTAAGGATTAATCCTAATATTGATTTGCTTGATACTCCGGGGATTATTCCTATGAAACAAGAAGATCAGGAAAGAGCTAAAAAATTAGCTTTTGTAAATTCTGTTTCAGAAAATGCATACTCTCCTGAAATTGTTGGGAAAGAATTATTAGCACTTATAAATGAAAATGAAAAATACCGTGCAAAATTTAAAGAATATTATAATGTTGAAAACGATTTAACTTTAGAAAATATAGCAAATGCCAGAAATTGGATTGTGTCAGGAGGAGAACCTGATATTGAACGAACTGCTCAATATCTTTTAAGAGATTTTCGTGACGGAAAAATTGGTAAATTTATCCTTGATAAATTAGAGTAATTCCTAAAAATATTACCAATATTGATACATGGCAAATCCAGTGTTCACATGTGTTTGGCATGGTTTTTGTTTTGTAAAGATATGTTAAAATTATTATTCTAAAAAGGCAAATTTTTTATTTTCTAATACTTTATAAAAGTATAAAGCTCTCTCTTCTTATTTAAACGGACAGACCTTGATAACAAGGTCTTTTTTTTATGTTTAAAATTTCTTTACATTATTGTAAATTTTTATTAATATATTATTAGCATGATAGCAAAATTTTGTGTTCATACGTTTCTTATAATATAAGATAAGGAGTGTCTTTCCATGGAAATTAATAAATCTCATCAGGTCAGAAGTGTAGCATTTCAAGGGCATCAGCATAAAAAGACAGAAACAGGCGCTCAAGCGTATGATTTCAATTGTATGTATGATTCCTCAAAATATGATTGCGAGGTACAGTTTTTTAAAGTAGGAATTGATAATAAGAACAATTTCTTTATTGAAAAAGGTGCCGATGGAAAGATGGAGCCATTTTATAGTGCAGATGTGCCAAAAGGCGGTGTTACCGTTGATCCGAGTTATGATTTAGAGTTAGAAAATGATCAACCGTTTGCGTATAGAATGGTATTAAAAGATAAGAGTGGGAATGTTGTTGCATATCCAAAAGAGGATAATAACGAACCTGACGGATGTACTATTATTACAAGAAAAGGCACTTCTGTAACGGTACAAGGTCCTATGTATTTAGGTATTCCTGATTCTTTTGCTCCGGGTTATGTTCATCATGGTTTTAAAGAGGCTAATACAGGAGAAATTCGTGAACCTGATTTTGTAGAAAAACAAGAAATTGCAGATAAAATCCGCAGTTCAAATAAAACATTCTCTAACAGAATGGGCGGAACTATGGCAGGTTTAGAGGCAAAGCTGCCTGAAATTCGTGAAGCAGGTTGCAAACGTTTAATTACTACTCCTATGTGGGGTGGGGATAATGCATCTTCTCACATGTATTGGCCTGAAAATAACATGTTGACTGCGGGTAAGCTTGGGAACATAAACAACTATAAGTCATTAGTAAGAAAAGCAGGCAGTCTTGGTATGAATCTTGTTGATGATGGGACATTCTCATCTGAAGGTTTACAGGGTATTCACTTCCAACGTGCTATTAAATGGATGAATAATGAAGAAATTCCGCCTGAATATTTCTATTTCAGAATGTCAGGTATCCAAGATGGTGCTTTAAGATTAGGTGTTGTTCCTGAAAATTATAAGAATTTAAGTCATAAAATTGTCAACTGCCCATTTGATATTGTTGATAACGGTAATGGAACTTACAGTACAGGAAAAGAAAATAAAGATTATAATCCTGATAAACCAACTTATATCCAAATTTTTGATGATTCATTAGTTTCTGAAAATCAAAGAAGAGATAAGAATAATCTTATTGAAGCTTATGCAAAAACTAATGCAGATAAAAATAAATTAGCAATTAATACCCATGATGATACAGAAGTTCCGTATTATTTTGAAATCGATCCTACTGAATTAAAACGTAATATTAACAGTTTTAATGAAGTGAACGCATTACGTGATAAAAAAGTGGATATTGATTCCCCTGAAGGTACATTATTTGTTGGTGCAATGTCAGGACTTGCAATAGACAAAAAGAATGAAGGCGGATTTGTATGCTGGAATGCTTATACCGATATGGTTAAGTATAATTACTTTACTTCTAATTATGATAATGAACTTCTTTCTTCTGAGAAGAATCCTGTAAAACGTGCTCAAATGATGGATAATTTACGCAGAGGCAATTGTCAGGTTCGAGATATGGCAACACAGGTTGCAAGATACAGAACGGCATTGGTTAGAAATAATTTAACCGAATATTTTGCAAAAAATATCGGAGAATTACCAAATAATTCTGCAAAAGCTTATGATAAAATTACAAGTCTTTTGAATGCTCAAAATCCTAAGAATCCTAAATTACCTGAAGATATCAGAGTTTCAAGAGAAGTAGTTCAAAATGTATATGATGATAATTATGATATGCCAATTGCACATTATGATAATTATGATGATGCAATCAAATCATCAATTATGAGTTTACCATTGGATTCAATTGAGTTTGCTCCTGATGTGCAAGGTGCTTTATCATCACCATTTATCTCTAAATTATCATCAGATGGTGATCACATTGGTCAAACAAGATTCAATGCAATGAATGATTCAAGTTATAAAGTTCCTAAAGAATATGCAAAAACATATAACAAAATGAATGATATCTTTACTCAGGATATTAAACAATTTGCTGATAAAGTATTGAAACAGGTTGATGCAAATTCTAAAGAAAAATTGTTTGATGATGAAGGCAATATGACAGAATACGGTAAATATTTAGTACCGTTAGTAGGTCAGGATATTGCAAGATTTGCAGTAACAATGGCATTGATGCCTGATGCAGGTCATAAAATGATTAAGGGCGGTGAAATCGCTTACGATTATGAACAAATGACTAAAACAGGTACATTGGCATCAATGGGTATCAATGGAGATTCTCAGGCTGATGAAGCTAATCAAATTGTTAACAAAATGAAAAAAGGTGTAAACAAATTATTAGCTAATAACAAAGAAATTGATTTCATGGCAGAATCAATCAATAAACGTTTTGCTAATACAAATGCTAATACTTTAAAAATGGCAGAAGTAATGTTAGACCAATCAGGTTTAGGTTTGGATTGGCGTTTTGATGCTGCAAAAGACGTTGCAGACTTTGATTCTGTGAGAAATGGTGCTCAAAGATTTGATACAGCTTGGAATAATGATATCATCTTCTGGGGTGATATGGATAAAGCTATCAAAGAAGAAAACAGAAACTCTTATACAGTAGCAGAACTTACCGACGTTGGAGATACAATTAAAGACAACATGCCAAAAGATACAAGTGATATCGTATATAATGATGAAGGTAAAGCTATCGGTTCATTATTAGATTTGGCAGGTATTACATCTGAGGCAAACTATTCATATTTCTTTGACGGTATAACTAATTTATTCGGTTATGATTTTGTTACAGGTGATGATAAGGTTGGAAATAATGATGATGCAAGAGTTAGTAAATTAGAAGACTCAATTTCCAGATTTGCATCTAAACCGATAGATTATAAGAGAAATTCTTATACATTTGCAAGTAACCACGATAAACCAAGATTAGTACATTGTTTATCAATGGATATGAGTTTATTCCATTCAGATTTAACAAATGTTGACGATAAAGAACACAGAAAAACTGCTTATAAAATTATGAATGACATTATGTTCGATAATGAAATAGATGGAAGCGGTTGGGATAAAATTAACAATAGCAGAGATTATTTCAATAATGTCAGCCCAAGAGCAGTTGCAAACGGTGAATTATTAAGAAACAGCATTGGTGATGTTAATGAAAGAATGAAAAATGCTGAAAAAGAAAAAATCAGCAAGAGCAATATGAGTGAAGATGAAAAACAAGTTAAATATCGTGAAACTGATGAAAAATATACCAGAATTTACGGTGCTTTATCAAAATCAATTGCTGATGTCGTAAATGGTGATTATTTCAGAAATGAATCAGAATCAACTCAAAAGAATATACCTGATTCATATAAGAAAACACTTGAAAAAGATGGTTTTGGTGCAAAACCTGTTCCTGATGCATTTGATATTGTTTATGATCAGGCTGTTAACAAACATGGTATAAAAGGTTTGTTGAAAGAGGACGAATTGCTTGCATACAGAAACAATGTTGATTCAAAAGCAACAGAAGTAGGGCGTGCAAAAACAAGAATTATCATGCGTTTCTTGAGTGCTTTGTCAGGAAACCCTACCTTACTTGAAGGTGATGAATTTGGTCAGACAGGTTATGAAGACAAATGTCAAAACCCTTCTCTTCAAAACCGTGCTCCGCTAAATCATGCTGAAGTAGAAGTGATTAAAGATAAAAAAGGTAATAATATAAATCCTAACTACCGTGAAGATATTGCAAATTACCGTGAAAGTATTTTAGATATTTTCAGAGCAAGAAAAGATGATGATATGAACAGAATGGAGGCTCTGAATAACGGTACTTTATATAAACTTGATAAACAAGTAGGTAAGGGTGGAAAAGCTTGTTCTGCTGTTATTTCTCATGCAACAAACGGTGTTATGAACATTTCTGTACTTAACCCTAACGGCATCTCTACCGATCCGAAGATTAAGTTACATGACCTTAAACCTACTGATGTTACTTTAGAAAGTATTTATCTGAAAGGACCAAAGGGTAAGATTTCATTAGATGTCGGTACTAAATTTATGAATATTAATGCTGACGATAAGAATGTATATAAAGTTTATAATAATGGTGATAACTATTTCATCAGACGTGATGATGGCGGAGAAAACGGTGATGACATTCATCTCAACTCTACAACAGCACCGGATGGTGTAATGATGTTGTATCATATTCCTGATGATATTGCTGAACAAAGAGAAGCCTTGATTCAGGCTAAAGCGGAAGCAT
Organism: uncultured bacterium; assembly: GCA_900313115.1. Lineage (GTDB taxonomy): Bacteria > Cyanobacteriota > Vampirovibrionia > Gastranaerophilales > Gastranaerophilaceae > UBA2883. Next base: position 12,937 of record OMPX01000132.1, on the reverse strand, counting down.
TCAAAAAAAGTCATCCAAGAGAATATTACAACCCAACATTTAATATTCCTCAAACTAACGGATATGATGATGTTTCTAAGCCATCAGCAAAAAATGGTGAAAATATTGACCTGACATCAAGAGATTAGAATATACAATATTAGGTTGATTGACGAAATAGTTTGAAAAATGCTACTATGTATTCGGAATTACATAGTGCTATGATTGATACAAAATTATTGTCGCAGGCAAATCTTTTGATGAAGAGAAAGGAATTTGCTGCGGCTGAAAAAATATATCTTGAATTACTTTCTAAAAATCCGAATAATGATATTGTTCAGGCTTTTTTGGGCAGATTATATATATACAAGCGTAAATATAAAGGTGCAGAACGTATTTTAGAAAAGGCATATAACAGGAGAAAAACTGCTCCAACTGTTGCTGCGCTTGCTTTTTGTAAATTTAAAATTCAAAAATATGATGAAGCTGTAATTTTATATGAAGAATTGTTCAGATATGATCCTGATAATATAAAAATATTTGAAAAAATTATTCAGGCATTTGCAGAGTTAAAAATGTATAATTTTGCTAATGCTTATGCTCTTAAATTGTATTCAAAATATCCTGATAAAGAAATATCTAATGTAATGCTTACACAATCGTATATTGATATTGGCGAGTTTAAGAAAGCAGAAGAAAGTTGCGCCAAAACAATACAAATGTTTCCAAAATCCGGGGCAGCTTGGATAATTGCGGGTACATTACAAGAATTTAGCGAGTGTAATGAGGAACTTGCACAAGAATGCTATATTACAGCGATTGAGTGCGGAGCACCTTCAGCATACTATCATCTTGCCGTCAGTTATCAAAAAGTTGGGAAATATAAAGAGGCTGAAGAAAATTATAAAAAAATGATGGAATTATTACCTCATCAAAAGACACCATTAGCTTCATTAGGAACTTTATATTTAACGCAAAAAGATGTTGAAAACGGTTATAAGTATTTTCAAAACAGAGAACTTCCGCCTGAAATTGCGAATATAAAAAAAGAAAAATGGAACGGTCAGGTATATTCTGATGAAACATTGATGTTATATTTTGATCAGGGAATTGGAGATTGTATCCAATTTGTAAGATACCTGCCTTTTATTGTTGATAAATTTAAAACAATAAAAATCGTTATACGTGAAAGCTGTTATGATTTATTCAAACATAATTATCCTAAAGAGAAATATCCAAATATAGAATTTTATAAGGACGTTTTATCTTTGGGAGAATACGATAAATATACGTTGAGTACGGATTTACCATATTATTTGAAAATAGATTTTAATCATATTCCGTTTTCTGGAGGATATTTGGTTTGTGATGAAAATAAGAAAAACTATTTTAAAGAGAAATATTTTAATACAGACAAACTAAAAGTCGGATTATGCTGGAGAGCAGGAGGTTTTGGTTTACGTTCCGCAATTCACCGAACGATTAATATAGAATATTTAAAAAAATTATTTGAATTAAAAAAGGTTCAATTCTACTCTTTTCAGTTGGATGATATTTTTGATGCTGTTCAAAAATATCCTCAGATGATAGATTTAAAACCTGATATAAAAACTTTCGACGATACAGCGGGTGCAATGGCAAATGTCGATATTATGGTGTCTGTAGATACATCTTGCATACATCTTGCAGGTGCTATGGGTATAAAATCATTGTTGTTAATTCCTTATTGTTCTGATTGGAGATGGTTTGAAGATAATAAATCTACTGAGTGGTATGATTCGGTTGAAATAATAAAACAGGAAGAAAGAGTGCATTGGTTCATTGAGGCAGAAAAATTATATAACAAATTAAAGGAATATTCAGAAAATGGATTATAATATACAAAAACTTTTACAGGATGCTAAAGATAATCTAAAACAAGGCAATATGGCTGAAGTACAAAATTGTATTGCTCAGGTTCTAATGGAAGCTGATGAAGATGCAGATGCGTATCTTGAAATAGGAAAATTATATATTGCACTGGGTAATTATCCTATTGCATCCGTTTATGTCAGAAAATCTTTTGATATAGAAAAAACATTTGAAAAATTAGAGCTTCTTGCAAATGTCAATTACAAGGCGGAAAAATATGATTTAGCTGCAATTGAATTTGAAGAATTGATAAAACATTTTCAACGAGAAGAATTTTATATTTATTGTATGAAAGCTTATGAAAAACTTGATTATTATGAAGAATCCATAAGAATAGCCAAAATGTATAACTATGCTTATAAAAATGTTGACTCATACGCCGAATTATTAATCAGGTATATAGTTGCAGGCATGGAAGAAGATGCAAGAGTTACCGGCGAAGAAATGAAAAAACTTTTTCCTAACAATTCAACAACTTTTAATATGCTTGGTTTATTAGAGGAATGTATTAATAACGATTATGATACTGCAAAAGAATATTTTAAAAAATCTGCAACATCAGGTAAAATTTCTGCTTATTATAATTTGGGTGTATGCTGTAAGCAGTCGGAAGATTTTGAGAATGCGGCAAAGTATTTAAATAAGCTAAAATCTATAACAGAAGATGTTGATAATAATTATAATTATACTCTTGGAACAACTTATTTTAGTGAAAGGAAACTAAGATTAGGTTATAAATATTATTTAAAAAGAAGAAGTTCTCAAAAATATAAAATAGCATATAAAGATATCCTTTGGGATGGAAAGAATTATCCTGATGAAACAATATATATAGCTACCGAACAAGGATTCGGAGATAATATCCAATTTGCAAGATATATACAATTCGTGGCAAAAAAATTTAAAAAAGTATATTTTGGTGTATATAAAGAATTATTGGAAATACTTAAACCAAACATTGAAACTGAGTCTAATATTGAAGTCGTATCAAATGAAGAACCTGTGAAGTTTAATAAATTTGCTATGATAATGGATTTACCATATTTATTGCATAAAAATTTCCATAATATTCCATCGCAGGAAGCTTATATAAAAGCAAATGACAGAAAAGTTGAAATGTTTAAAACCAACTTTTTTGAAGAAAATAATAAAATAAAAATAGGTTTAAGCTGGCGTGCAAAAGGTATGGGATTGCGTGATGCCGTTTATAGGACAATTGATGCACCGTATTATTATAAACCAATTATGGATTTAGAAAATGCGGAATATTATTCTTTCCAATTTGGCGATATTTTTGATATGTGTAAAAAATATCCTCAGATAAAAGACTTGTCCAAACATTTGAAAGATTTTTCGGATACAGCGGCAGCGCTTGCCAATATTGATATACTGATTACGGTAGATACTGCATTGGCACATCTAGCAGGTGCAATGGGTGTAAAGACATATTTATTATTGTGTCATGCACCTGATTGGCGATGGTTTGATAATGATAAGAAAACTGAATGGTATCCGTCCGTTACTATTATTAAACAACATGACAGGCGTACGTGGGAAGATGTTTCTGAAAAACTTACAGAGTATATTAAAAATGATTTAAAAAAAAGATAAACTATAGTTTATAAATCATATACTTTTTTTATGTCTTCATTCGGGGTAGTAGTCGGATTTATGCCGTATATGGTTTGTAATGTCTTTGTAAGGGTTGGATTCAACATTATTGGGGAACATTTACTGAGAAAGATTTCGTTTATTCCTATTAACTTTAAATTTAACAAGTTAGAAATTGTATGTTTATTACATTTTGCTATAAATAAAGATACTTTTATATTATTTTCCATCGTGTGTGGTTTTAATTTTTCCCAAATGTTATAAATCATATAAAAATTTGGAGCTGAATTTATATTTATACAATTTGGTAATTCATGTTTTTCTGACAAGGATATAATAAGAGTATTCTCATTAGTGTATTTTAAAAGTTTCTCAAAATATTTTTTTTGTTCTGTTGTATGTTCTTCTGAGCCTATAATAATCATATTTTTATAATTATTAATGTTAGAAATTATATTATTTAAAATATTTTCAAATTCTTTATTCCCACAACCAATTTCAATAGTTTCTCGTTCTTTTCCTTTTTTAAACCCTTTTGCAGAAAGAGCAGAATTTATAAGTGGAGTATAATCATCATTTTTTATTTGAACAACACCTTGAGGGACAAAATTATCGGTTGTAAATAATCTTCCTCTGTATAAATATTCAATATTTTCGAGTGAATGTTTTGCAATTAAAATTGCCCCAGGGAAAGTTGCAAAATCTAATAAGCAGTTTTCTATCCCTTTACCAAACTGACCTTTTAAATGGGGGTATTGTCTAAATTTTGGATATGTATATGCCATAATCATATCGCCATGGGTATAAATATCAATATTTTTGTCAACGGTAGCTTCCAGAACTTTTTTTAATTCTTGGATATTTGTTCCGGCTACAAGAATAGCTTTATTCGGGTATGTTGTATATGATACCTTGGTTTTTGTGGGTTCTCCAAATCTTTCGGTTCTTATTGCATTTAATTTTTTGAATAAAATATAGTCAATTTTTACAGCAACTTTTATTTTTTTTGATAATGTTTGTTTTGATAATTCAGGGAAATTTATTGTATTTAATAAATACAATATTTCTGAATAACCACAATTGTCGTCTATTCCATAACTTTTTAATTCAACCAAATTTATACAAATACTTTTCAAAATCAGAAAAATAATTTCATATAAATTTCTTTTTTCTTCCGGAACTGATTTTAATTTTTTTGTAAATTCCTTTTCCCCAAGCTGAATTAAATCAGTTATAGAATCTTTTTTATTTAATTTTATTTTTGTTTCAATTTTTTTAGGAATAATATTTTTGGTTTTACAGATTTGCTTATAAATATCAATAGAATCTAAAATAATAATTTTAAGATTTATTAAAGTTTGATAAAATTCTTTATTTCCTGTTTCCAGATTAGACATCAAGCCTGATAAAGTATTTAATATGATGTCTTCTGTTGCATTATTTTTTACTCCCAAATATTTTAAGTGCAGAGTATAAAAAGCTAATTGTTTTAAATACATGACTAAAACTTCTCTTAAAGAAGATGTTCTTGGATTTATAGAGCAAATTCCTTTAGAAATACAACTGTCATATTGATAATCTTCGTGATAATTGTAAAACATATTTTAATTATCGGAAAATCATAAAAAATATAAATTAGCGATTTGGCTATATCAATCAGGCAATATTAAAACTGTTTTGCAAAATTAATAACTTCTCTTGTAAAGTGTCCGACAGTTTCCAAAGCATGAGCTGTTCGGGGATGTGTTATAGCGAACGGACTTTCAGGGATATAATGTTCGCCTAACAATATTTTTTGGCGAGTTGTTGCCATAAATGCAGGAGGCATCGGTATTTTGTTTTTATAACCTGTTGAGTTCATATATTTCCCTATCTAATTTCTTTATATATAAAACATCGTAATTAAAAAAATTGCTACCATGATTATTTTAATAATAAAAAAACCACCTGATTAGGTGGTTTTTTATGATTATACAGAAAGAATAAATCCTCCTCTGTCTGCATTTTTAAGTTTATCACCTTCGATTTTTGCTCTTAGATTTTTGATATATTTATAAATATAATCTCTCGGTAAATCTAATAACACTGCCAAATCTTTAGCATAAACCGTTGTATTTCTGTGTTCCAACAAATAATCAAATACTATTTGTTCTCTGTCAGTAAGATTCTTTTTAAGAACAATATCAACTTCTTCTCTTAAGCTATCTTCCTGAATAATTGGTTTCTTTTCCTTAATGATAGGTGCAGATTTTTTAGCAACAGGCTCAACAATTTTTTTAGGTTCAACCGGTTTTTCTTGTTTTTTAGCATCTGCAACAGGTGCTTTAAAAGAGAATGGTGTGTGTGATAATTGACGTTCTCTTTCAAATGCACGTTCAGCTATCTTTGATAATTTGCTGTTTGTTTCTTGTTTTGAAGTTTTAGTTGTGTTTGAAACGGATTCTCCGCTATATATAATATCTATTAAATCGTTAGTTGGTCTTGATTCGGCAACTTCTTTGCCTAATCTGGCAGCAAACTCCTCTAATGTAATTTTTTCTAACGAACTTCTCCATTGTTTTATCTCTTCTTTGCTTAAAAATTCAGCCATTCGGAATCTCCTATTCTCATCCCTAGTTTTGTTTCTTTGATTTATGACACTATATAATGTAGCATAAAACAAATCATTTAAAACATAATGTTGCAACATGTAAAAATTTATTTTTAAATTTTACAAAAATTAACTCATATCTTGACGAATTAGGTTATTTGTTGCTATAAAAGATATTTTTACCGTGACTATCAAGTCCGCCTGTCGGAATTAGTTTATTTTCATCGGTGTATCTTTTCATACTGTTTAGCCATTCTTCACTTTTTGCTAAATTGCCAAAATAAGGATAATAAATTTCTACACCTAAGGCTCTGTATTTTCCTTTTTCTTTGAAGTTTCTGAAAATATCTGACATAGCTCTGTTACTGTTTTCAGGATATTTTAATCTTTCGCCAATATTAGTACACGCAGGATGTGCAATTGTCATATAGCCGCAGTCTTGTTTTTGTACAAGTTTTATTACGTCTTCAATATCGGAATACGCAGGGTGTAAGTTCATCTTTGAGCCTGCATCACGTGTTATTTCGTTTGTTTTGTTTAAAACATTTTCGGTTCTATCTGTTATTATAAGCTTCTTTTCAGCTTCTTTTTCAGTAATACCCAGAGTATTTGCGGTGAATTTTTTTAAACCTCCATAGTATTTATTAAAACCTAATTCAGCAGATGTATTAATATATTTAATAAATATTTCTTCTGAATTTATCTTTTTAGTATTTACTCCGGCCTGCCTGAATTCTTTGATAATTTCCTGATTATTTTGGATACAATCTGATAAAAGTGTTTTATATGTTACATAATCCTGAACGGAATAATCTGTGTTTATAACTCCATGTTTTAAACTCGGAAACAGAGTCTTGGCTTCTTCATGTGATAAAGAATTTGCTAAATCAGGATTTATTTCGGAGATGCTGTCTTTGCATTTTGTTATGACTTCTTTTGCAAGTTTTTTTCTTTCGACTTTCTTTTTGTCTAAAAATTGATTTAGTTCCGAATCAAACGGGTTTATTGCATTAATAACAATATGTTGTTCTACAGGTTTTTTTAGTTCATCGCCAAGCATTCTATTTTCAACTGACATTTCACAACCCAAAACAACACGTAAATTTTTATATTTTTCAGGGTTTTCAGATATAATCCTAACTGCCTCCTTACATCCTTCAACTGTATCGTGATCAGTGATAGCAATTGTAAACGGTGCGTGTTTAGCTTTTGCATCAGGATTATTTTTCAAACTTTGCTCAACTTCATCTGCATATTTTGCGCTTTGATCTAATAATTCTCTTACCGTCATTGTGCCGTCAGAATGTACCGTGTGGGTGTGCATAGATGCTCTGAAAGTTCTGTTTTGTACACCATAAAGTTCATAACCGTCTTTTACAGCAGTGTTAAGTGTTGTTCCGGGGGTATAGTGAATAGCAGAATCACTAAACTCTGTCAAAATACTTTTGTATTCCTGAGGACCTATTATTGGTCTTAGGTTTTCAACATTTACTTCACTTACGCCCTTTATAAGAGATTTTCTATAGGTAATATCTTCAGGAAATGATTTCATTTGTTCTTTAAATATATCTGTAATTGGATTTGCCATGTTTTTTATCGTATTTTTATTTAGTTTATTTTTATATGCAAGTGTTCCCCAAATTGCTGCCCCAATTGCGACAGCACCAACTGTATAACCAATAATTTTTCGGGTGTTCTCAAAATCTTTTTTATTATTTTGAGGAACAGTCATATTACTGTTATACATATTTGATATAGGTTTCTGTATTACAGGGTTAACTCTTGTCATTACTACCTCATCATTGCTTTTATTAACGGTGCAAACATATCTTGTCCGGGTTTGCTGAAATATTGCGGAAATTCCTGAGTAAATGCAGTATTATTCGCACATGCGGATTTTATGAGTGTTTTTACAAACCGATATTGTTTATCTAATTCCCAAGTTTTAAATTCATTATGTAAATTATCTCTTGATAATCTTTTTGGTTTTCTGTCGGAATGAGCTTTTAATGCCTGAAGTTGTGATAAATTTACAAGATTAAATGTATCGCTATTAATAATTGTAGGATTGTTGATTGTGCCATATTTATTAAAAATTACACCTTCTCTCATCGCTTCAAGAGTAAAACCTATGTTTTTAATGTTTTCTCTTGATGGGCTCAAGATATCTACGCAATTATTATTTCTGCTTGGGAAAGTGCCGCATAATTTAATATAATACGGATTTGCATCAATATAGTCCGTTGTATATTTACCCATTTTTTCAGCTTGTTGTTTTATAATTTCAGGCGAAATTTCTTTTTCTTTATTCATTTCGGAAAATTTTACTAACCAATTGACTTGATTTTCTGTATAAATTTGAGGAAAAGCTGCTTCATCATGGTTATAGCTTAAAATTCTCTGGTCGGTGTTTCTCCAAATCCCGCCTTTGAATTGTTCAACGGCATCAATATCGCCGCTATTATAACCTGTTCCTTTAATAATTACGTATGCTTTATCCAAATCACTTCCGGGAAAAGCTTTCCCCCTTCCCGTTGAACAAACTCCGTCATAACCTGCCTGCAAAACGTCAAATTTTGGACTATTTAATTCTAAACTTGTTTTATCAACGGCATGAATAAATTCACTTTTAATTTTTCCCGAAACCTTTTCCAGATTTGGAAAACCTGTTACTTCTTCATAATATTCAATAAATTTTTTTTGTTCTGCGGGGTTAGTAACTCTGTCCAAAAAAGCTACATTATTTTCTCTTATTTTATTGCAATTTGCGTAATCTTTTTTGTCTTCTCCAATATCTAAATAATTGCCGCAAGATAATTGTCTATATAATTTAATAGCATCATTTGCACTAATATTCCCTGTGCTTGGAACGTCGTATTCCCAAGTGTTCAGCACCCATGGTTTACCTCTGAATGAAACATTATTTTGCGGTTTGGGCTGAATTGGGTTTGTTGTTCTTTGATAGGAAGTTAGATTCAAGCTGCTGTAAATTTGATAATTTGTATTTTGAATTTTCATATAAATACACACTAAAATTTAAGGATACAATTTAAATATACTCTATATTTTAAGGTTTTCAAATCTCTTAAAAAAATAATTTTACAATTCTTAAATGTTTTATATTCTATAATATTTTTATGGAGAAGTTTGAGTTATTTAATAAATTTAATAATCCCGTTTTTGTCGTGGATAATGAAACATTAGATGTTAAATATTACAACAATGCTTTTAAGCGAAGTTTTCCGGATTTTACAACTCTAAAAAAGTTTTCTCATAAACTTAATTGTGATATTTGTCTTTTGGATGCGAGCGATTTAGAGGCTCATTCTCCTGTTATTCAGGCAATACATTCAAAAGAGAGTTTTGTTACTCATGTGAGCTATCAAGACAAAAATGATTATAAATATTATGATATCAATGCTATAAAAAGGGGCAGGGGTAAATATAACGGTAAATATACAATTATTTTCTTTGTTGATGTTACTGCTGAAGTTAAATATCAAAATTTATTAGAAGAAAAAAATAAACTTGAACAAAAATGTAAAATGCTTGATGAAGATATCAAGAGCTTGGAATCAATAAAGGATAAGGCCCAAATACAAGCATTAAAGATGGCTTTAATTAATAAAATCTCAAATATTATGAGAGAATCTATTGATTTAGACTCGATTATTTTACCAACATTAAAAGAGTTATCAATAATTTTCAATGCATTCAGGGCTTATTTTGCAGAATATAACGTTCATAATAATATTTTTAAAATATTGCAAACATTGGATGAAGAAGAAAAAGGCATGGCTATCATGTTTGACAGTCACGTTGTCAGCGAAATAAACAAAAATAAAATTTCACATACCCCGTGTATGAAAGATTTTTTATCTGCAAAATCTTTTAAAAATATCAGTCAAAGAATAGTTCTTCCTATATATCACATGAAAGAACTTCTTGGAGTTGTTGTTTTGGTTTCAAGACAAAAACGTGAATTAAATGAAGAATTAGATATTTTAGAAAATATATCATCTCAACTCGGAACAGCTATTGTTCACGCAAAACTATACAAAAAGAATTTAGAAACCGTACAAGAGTTAAAAAAGACATTGGAAGAATTGAATGAAACACAACTTCAACTGATAAATTCTGAAAAAATGGCTTCTTTAGGTCAGCTTATTGCGGGTGTTGCGCATGAAATAAATACTCCTGTTGCTGCAATAAAATCAAATAACGAAATCTTTTCAAAATTAATAGCAAAAATAGACGATGAAAAGCTGTCAGAGTTATTTAAAGATATTAATTCAACTGATAAAGAAGCTATTCAAAGAATAAACCAGCTTGTTATTTCTTTGAAAAAATTTGTGCGTCTCGATGAGGCAGAATTACAAGATGCAGATATAAATAAGGAACTGGATTTAACCCTCGATCTAATCAGGCATGAAACAAAACATAGAATCATTGTAGAAAAAAATTATGGTAATATTCCAACAATTAAATGCTATCCGAATATGCTTAATCAGGTGTTCATGAACATTCTTGTCAACGCATGTCAGGCAATAGACGGCGAGGGGACAATAACTATTTCAACAAAATATGAAAATAAAAATCTGGTTATATCAATAAAAGATACTGGCAGAGGTATCAAAGATACAAAGAAAATATTTGAAGCAGGATACACAACCAAAGGTATTGGTGTAGGAACAGGGCTTGGGCTTGCAATTTCATCAAAAATAGTATCAAAACACAATGGTAAAATTGAAGTAAACAGTGAGTTAAATAAAGGCTCAGAATTTATTATTACTATCCCCAGTGAGTAATAAAATTCAAATTGTATCAATTTGTAAATTTAAGCTATTGCAAGGTTTTGGGCGCAAATCTAACAAAAATTAAAGATTGTACCATAAAAAATAAATATGACTATGGTTATTTTTAAAAAAATATAGTATATTACTATTACTGAATAAGTGTAATTTTTACCCTTAAAACAGTAATGAAAGAACGATATATGAAAACATTGTTAACAAAAGTACATAATCAACAAAAAAAAAAGCAAATATTCATAACGGAATGTTTTTATATAGAAGTAAGTGTGAATTATTTTATATTGTAGTATGTCGGAGGTTACTAAATGACAATATCTGTGATTGGTAAGAAAAAACAAGTGAAAAAATCTTTTGAAGAACTATTAAATGACTTAAGAACAAGCAGTTCAGAAAAAGTTAGATATAACGCAGCTCGTGTGTTAGGCGAAATGGGCGATTCTGCCGCAGTTGAACCATTGATTGATGTGTTAAGAAATGACAAAAATGGTTCTGTTCGTTTATATGCAGCAAGAGCATTAGGTGAATTAGGTGATTCAAAAGCTACAGAATATTTAATTGAATCATTAAGAGAAGATAGAAACGTTGACGTTAGAGTTCGTGCAGCACGTGCTTTAGGTCGTTTAGGCGGTAAAATTGTTGTTGAACCGTTAGTAGAAGCTCTTAATGATGAAAACCCACAAGTTTGTATTACAGCAACTGATGCTTTAATTGAAATCGGTGATGTTGCTACAGATGCTTTAATGGGTTCTTTAGATCACGAAAAAGTTAATGTAAGATGTGATGCTACAAGAGCTTTAGGCGAAATCGGTAACAAAAAAGCTGTTGATAAGATTATCAATATGTTGTATGACGAATGGGTAAACGTTAGAATTTATGCAGTAACTTCATTAGGTAAGTTGAATGATATAAAAGCTGTACCTGCTTTGATTGAAGTTATGAAGAACGAAAAAGAAAACGAATTAGTTAGAGCAGGCGCTGCAGCTGCTTTGGGTGTACTTCGTGACCAAAGAGCATTACTTCCTTTAAGAGAATTAATTATGGCTGCTGAAGAATTAGGCGAATTAGAAGATACAGCTCTTAAATCTTTCAAAAAGATTATGGCTGCTAATTGGCAATCAATTCCAGGTGCTACAGCTCAAAAGAAACCTGCTACAGTGTAGCAATAAAAAAGTTATAAAATAATTCACAAAAAGCGGATTTTTTAATCCGCTTTTTTTTGTAACAATTTTATTAACATGTCAGCAAAAAAATCAGAGTCGATACATTATAATAGTATGTAGGAAATTGATGGAGGTTAAAATATGTCATCAGTAAAGTGTGTAGGAGCTATGGCTGCAGCAGGGGCTGTTGTATCAGGTGGAATTGGTTTATATAGAGGACTTCAAGCGAGAAAAAAAGTTATTGCAAATGCTGAAACAATATCTAAAGCAAACGGCGGTAAAATCCCGACAGGCGGCATGACTAAAGACGGTAAAATGTGGGACGGTTTTACTACTGTAGACAAAGTTAAGAAAGATACAGCTAAAGGTATTGCTATTGGAACTACAGTTAATGCAATCACAGGTGCAGTTTCTACTGCAGTTATTTCAGCACTAACCTTATTGGCTAAAGCTAAAATCAAATAATTTTTGTAATATTGTATATTATTACTACAGAAAATTTAAACTAAAAACAGGTCTGATGAATTATCGGACCTGTTTTACTTATTTATTCTTGCTATTGGTAAAAATTTTATTTACCTCTATTTTTACCCTTAGCCTTTGATTTGTCCCATAACTTCTTCTGCGAAGTTTTCAGATCTTTTTTCAAGACCTTCACCAAGAACAAATCTTGTAAATCTCTTAATATCCAACTTTCCGGATATTAATTGTTCAATAGTTAAATCAGGGTTTTTAACAAATGGTTGTTCTAAAAGACATCTTTCAGCCATCAATTTGTTAACACGACCTTCAACAATTTTTTCTCTGATTTGTTCAGGTTTCTTTTGCAAATCTTCTTTACCCATTTCAATTCTTCTTTCTTCTTCAATAAC
>OMPX01000004.1 GCA_900313115.1 uncultured bacterium | reverse complement strand
TAAAAATCGCCCCCCACCCGTCGTTCTAATAAAATTGTTTCAAGAACGCCGACCTCCCCCTCGGAGAGGTTAAATTTTTCTATTCACAGTTCACTATTCATTAGTCACTGTTTAGCAAACGAAGTTTGCTAAACTATAATTTATCAGACCACATAAGTTTGAACGATAAATAATACAAAATTAACTACAGGAATAATACTGCAGACATCTATACGGTTTCATTCCCGACAAACTGTATTCCGAATTTTGTACGGAATAAATATTTTACGGTTTCGCCCTGAACCTCATGCATCATCGTATTATACAAATCATAAGCTTCTTTTTTATATTCAATCAAAGGATCTTTTTGACCGTATGCACGCAATCCTATACCGTCTTTCAGCATATCAATGTTATGCAAATGGTCAATCCACTTGTTATCAACAACTCTTAGCAATACATCTCTCTCAAGTGAGCGCATAATATTATCCGCAGAGAACAACTCTTGTGGTGTATATTCCTGCTCATACTGAGACATTACATCATTATAAAATGTAATTATTTCAGTTTCATGATCACGATATGCATTATTCATAGCCTCTCTTAGCTTGTCATACATTTCGTGGTATCTCATTGATTTAATATCTTCTACTTTTATATAATCAAGCTGAGGAACAATTGAATTTAATTCTCTAATCATTGCTGATAAATCTTCAGGGATATAATCTTCCGGATTCATTTCAGGAGAAATATAGCTTTTCATCAGTCTGTCAAGCTCTTTATCCATCATAAAGTAAATATCTTCTGACAGATCATCCTGATTAAGAACACGTCTGCGTTGTGAATAGAATTTTTCTCTCTGAACGTTCATAACATCATCATATTCTAACACGCTCTTACGAATATCAAAGTGATATGTTTCAACTTTACGTTGAGCAGACTGAATTTGTCTTGTAATAAGCGGTGATTCAATAGCCATATCTTCTTCAACATTAAGCATATTCATAATGTTAACTAACTTATCACCACCAAATATTCTCATAAGATTATCTTCCAATGATAAGAAAAATCTTGTAGAACCCGGATCTCCCTGACGAGCGGCACGACCTCTCAACTGGTTATCAATACGTCTTGATTCGTGACGTTCAGTACCGATTACATGTAAACCGCCTGCTTCAACAACCTGTTCATGTTCTTTTTCAGTTATTTTTCTTGCTTCGGCTAAAGCCTGATTTTTCTTTTCTTCATAATCTTCATCAGTTTCAGGATTTACCCCTTTTGTATCCAACATATCTTTTGCAAGATATTCTGCGTTTCCGCCTAACAAAATATCTGTACCACGACCTGCCATATTGGTAGCAATAGTGACTGCTCCCACACGACCTGCCTGAGCAATAATATATGCTTCTTTTTCGTGATATTTGGCATTTAATACATTATGCTTAACACCTTTTTTCTTTAATAATTTTGATAACAACTCTGATTTTTCAATACTGATTGTCCCGACCAAAACAGGTCTGCCCAACTCATGTTGTTCAATAATATCGTCAACAACCGCATTAAATTTTGCAGTTTCCGTTTTATAAATAACATCAGGATAATTTATTCTGATATCTTTTTTATTTGTTGGAATAACCGTAACTTCAAGATTGTAAATTTTACCAAATTCAGCTTCCTCAGTCATAGCTGTACCTGTCATACCTGACAATTTTGGATACAAACGGAAAAGATTTTGGAAAGTAATACTTGCTAAGGTTTGAGTTTCATCCTGAATTTTTACGTGCTCTTTTGCTTCAACTGCCTGATGCAAGCCGTCTGACCAACGACGCCCTTCCATAAGACGACCTGTAAACTCATCAACAATCATAACTTCGCCATTTTTCACAACGTAATCAGTATCTTTTATAAACAATTCTTTTGCCTTTAATGCCTGCAACAAATGATGTGCATACTGATTTGAAATATCAAACAAATCCTTACATCCAATCAATTTTTCGGCATTATCAATACCTTCCTCTGTCAAAATGACATTCTTATTTTTTTCATCAACTTCATAATCAACATCTTTTTTAAGCTTTGGTGCAATTTTTGCCATAAGTTTATATGTATCAGCTGATTTTTCCAACTTACCGCTGATAATTAGAGGTGTTCGTGCTTCATCAATCAAAATACTGTCAACTTCATCGATAATAGCATAGTTGTATGGTCTTTGAACAAGCATATCATTAGAAGTAGCCATATTATCTCTTAAATAATCAAACCCGAACTCATTATTTGTACCATAAGTAATATCACAAGCATAAGCAGCTTTCTTAGAATCGTAATCAGATCCTCTGCCTTCAGCAAGAATTACGCCAACAGTTAAACCGAGAAATTTATAAATTCTTCCCATCCACTCACTGTCACGTTTAGCAAGATAGTCGTTAACGGTAATCACGTGAACACCCTTTCCTGTAAGAGCATTCAAATATGCAGGCAAAGTAGCTACAAGAGTTTTACCTTCACCTGTTCTCATTTCTGCAATTTGACCGTTATGCAAAAAATAACCGCCCATTAACTGAACATCAAAATGACGCATATTTAAAACACGCTTTGCAGCTTCACGAACTACTGCAAAAGCTTCTGGTAAAAGCTTGTCCAATGCTTCTTTTTCTAATTTTCTGTCTTCTCGAAAATCATTAGATGTTGGTCTTTTTGCCAGTATTTCTCTAAACTCGTTCGTTTTCTCTCTCAATTCATCATCAGAAAGAACTTCAAACTCCGGTTCAAGTGCGTTTATATGATCAATTATCCCCTGAATACTTTTTATTTTCTGCTCATTTGAGCCGCCAATCAATTTTATTAAAAAATCCAACATTGTAGTTATTTCCCCTTGTCTATTGTTTTATAATAACACGAACATAGAATTTGATAAAATAACACTGTTGGGGAATACAAACTGAAATAATAAACAATTTATTTCACATAATTTTATGTTTTATTTATAATATAGTTATGAAAAATATTATTTTTATATTCGGAACAAGACCGGAAATCATTAAATTAGCTCCCGTAATATTAGAGTTACGCAAGTATCCGCAGGATTATAACGTAATTATATGTAATACAGAGCAGCAAAAAGAACTTTCTAATCAAACCTTAGCTTATTTTGGGCTTAAGGCAGATATAAATTTGGATTGTATGAGAGAAAACCAATCTCTTGCAGGGGTACAAACCAAAATTCTTACCTCGTTAGAAGAAGTTTTCAACTCGAGAGATATTGACGCAACAATCGTTCAAGGCGATACAATGACAGTATTGTGCGGAGCCTTGGTAAGTTTTTACCACAAAATTCCTGTCTATCACGTTGAAGCAGGCTTACGCTCATACGATATCTTTGAACCGTTCCCTGAAGAAGTTATGCGTCAGATGACCAGCCGTGTTGCAGATATTCATTTTGCACCGACTAATGTCAACAAAGAAGCTTTATTAAAAGAAAATATTGACGAAAATAAAATTCACGTTGTCGGAAATACCGTAATTGACGCATTGTTCTGTTTATCAGACGAAGTGATTGAACAATCAAAACAGTTCTTTATTGAACAAGGTGTGACCGTAAATGACAAATTAGTTCTTATAACAGCTCACAGACGTGAAAACCACGGAGAACGAATTGACAGAATACTTGATGCAATTGAACATCTTGTACAAAAATTCGCTGATCACACGTTTGTCATACCTGTTCACCCTAATCCGAATGTAAAAAATAAAATTCATTCAAGATTAGAAAAATATGAAAATGTTAAACTTTTGACACCATTGGATTATCCATATTTGGTATATCTGATGAAACACGCAAAACTTATTCTAACAGATTCAGGCGGTATTCAAGAAGAAGCACCTTCTTTCAACTGTCCGACTCTTGTAATGAGATATGAAACAGAAAGAACTGAAGGTATTGAAGCAGGTGTTTCAACTTTAGTCGGTGCTGATTATGACAAAATTGTCAAACTCAGCTCAGATATCTTATCAAAACCAATATCTGAAACAAGATTAAAAGCTAAAAATCCTTATGGTGACGGTAAAACCTCAATAAAAATTGAAAAAATAATCAGAAATGCATAATAAAAAAAGTGGTTGATAAAATAAATCAACCACTTTTTATTATATAGATTAAAATTATTACATATTGACGTTATTTGAAATAATTTCCATCTCTTCTGAAGAGCCATAAACACAATGGCAGCCGCAATCGCAGTATAATACTTGACCTGTAGTGCCGCTTGATAAGTCAGATGCAAGATATAAACCTGCTCTGCCGACATCTTCCAACGTAACATTTCTCTTCAATGGAGCTTTAACTACAGCAGCTTTAAGCATTCTAGGGAATCCGCTTATACCCATTGCTGCAAGAGTCTTAACAGCACCTGAAGATAAGCAGTTAACACGAACACCGTATTCACCCATATCCATTGCCAAATATCTCATTGATGATTCTAATGCTGCTTTAGCAACACCCATTACATTGTAGTTAGATACAACATATTGTGAACCAAGATAAGTAAGAGCTAAAATTGAACCACCTTCATTCATAATAGGCTTAGCATTTCTACAAATTGTAACTAATGAATATGCACTAACACCCATTGCAGTATTCCAACCGTCTAATGAAGTATCAATAAATTTACCCATTAAGTCTTCTTTTTTAGCAAATGCAACTGCGTGAACTACGAAATCAATTTTTCCATATTCTTTTTCGCAAGCATCAAATACAGCTTTAACTTCGTCTTCTTTTGTAACGTCACAGCTCATAATGATTTTTGCATCCATACCTTCAGCAATTGGTCTTACTCTTTTTTCCATAGCTTCGCCTGCGTATGTAAATGCAATTTCAGCACCTGCTTCGTGTAATTGTTTTGCTATACCGTAAGCTATACCGTGAGTATTAGAAACTCCAAATATAACCCCTCTTTTTCCAGTCATTAAACTCATATTATTATCCCTCTCAAAAATATTTACTATTGATATAGTAACAAAAAGATAGTTTATAATCAATAAATTATAAATTTCTGATAATTTTTGCAGGATTACCTGCTACAACGACATCATTAGGAACATCTTTTGTAACCACCGAGCCTGCTCCAATTACAACATTATCGCCAACCGTCACACCCGATAATACATTTACTCCACCACCTATCCAAACATTATTTCCTATAGTAATAGGTCTTGCATATTCTAATCCCTGATTTCGGGTTTGAACATCAAAAGGATGTTCCGCTGTATAAAAACCATAATTTGGACCAATAAAAACATTATCCCCGAAAATAACCTTTGCAGGATCAAGAATTACAAGATTATGATTAGAATAAAAGTTTTTCCCAACCTCAATATTATATCCGTAATCGCAAAAGAAATTTGGCTCTATATAAACCATTTCACCCGTTTTTCCCAATATTTGCTTTAAAAAACTTATTCTTTGCTCTGTATTTTCAATAGGTAAACTATTATACTGCTGACACAAGACCTTAGCTTTTATCCTGTCTTGCACTAAATTCTCCTCCATCGGATTATACAATTTATCCTCTTTACACATATTATTATCCTCACTCTAATATTATTTAAAAACTAAAATATAAATTATTATATCTTATTTATTATATATATCAAATTCTAAATAATTGCATTGAATGGTAAATTATAGTTTATCAGCCTTCGGCTGATAAACTATAAAGTGATTAAGTGACTAGGTCATTAAGTGACTAAGTAAATTATTCTTAACCATTTAATGACAGTTTCGTTGTACAT
>OMPX01000161.1 GCA_900313115.1 uncultured bacterium | reverse complement strand
TGCACTTTCATAACTTTCAAAAACATCTTTACCCATTCCTACTGCCTGTGCCCCTTGTCCGGGGAATATAAATGCTATTTTTTTCATGATTATTTCCTTCTTATACTATTTAACTATCTTTTTAAGGTTTACATTCCTGAACACCTATTCTTGCAGGTTTCACAAATCATCCCTAATTATTTGTTGGGTTTCACCCAACCTACATCTATACTCTTCTATTATACTATAAGCATAATAGGGGTAAATATTATATAGTGAATAGTCAATAGTGAAATAAATTCAGCATGACAGATTAACCGTCACTATTATCAGACAATGCATAATATTTTATAATATTAATTTTTAATAATTTTACTATCCCAATCAACATTATGTTTTCTTATTTTTGCAGGTGAACCTGCGATAATACAATTTTCAGTTTCAAAATTTTTGGTTACTATGCTGCCGTATGCAATGATATTATTATTTCCTATTTTAACATCTTTTAATATCGCTGAATTTCTTGCAATCCAAACATGATTACCTATACTTATTCCAACCTTTGATATATTTATTTTCTCGTTTGTATCAACATTATATATCGGATGCCAATCCCCAAGCATAAATTCCACATTTTGACCCAACATACAATTATTACCAATTTTAAAAATCAAGTTATTTAAATTACAAAAATCTATTTTACATAATCCGGATTGATATAGATTTTTACCGATAATTATTTGATTATCACTCCCAATTTCAATAATATTTAAATTAGCAATATATTTGTCAGACGAATAAAAAACAATATGATTATTGTTTCCTTTTATTTTAATCTTTGAACGATTGCATAATAATCTGCGTTTAAACCTTATCGGTTCATATATTTCAATAAGATTATTTTTACCCTTACACCTGATTGTTAGTCCAAAATAATTTTTTGCTTCAACAGTCTTACCATTTTGCTTATGTATAAGTACCCTATTGGTTTTATAGCGCACCTGTGAGAATATATTAGATATAAAATTTTTCAAATATTTAATCATATTGTCCTAAAAAGAATATATAAAATATAATTAATAATACTAATGGTACTATATATAGTACCATTAGTATTATTATTGACGTTGAATAAAATTTGTCAATATTTAACAATAAATGTATGACTAATTCATTAACAAAAAAATTTGGACAAAAAATCAAGCTGATTCGTTTTCAGAAAAATATTTCACAAGAAAAATTATCAGAATTATCAGAAATATCTCGTTCTGTAATGGGGAAAATTGAAAGAGGAGAAATTTCAACTACCTTAAATTCTGTGGAAAAAATATCTGAAGCATTAAATGTCAATGTTAAAGAATTATTCGATTTTTCTGATATTAATAAATATTAAAAAGAACGTAGGTTAGGTGAAGCCCTAAAAACACAAAGCAACACATAACCGACTACAATATTTTTATTTTATTTATATATTTTAAATAAGTTTTCCTCAATTTGCCAATAGATCCAAAAAATATTTTTTCTGAATTTGATAAATCTTTTCCATTTTCTATTTTACATTGTATTAATATAAGAGTACAAAATAAATCCGCTGTTTGAAATAATTTATATTGATTAGGCATAACCTGTCTGAATTCAAAACTATTATACATTAATGTACTAAATACAACATTCAATATATATGATAACTGATACTGTCCATTATCATAATAAACAATGATATTATCAAAGGAATTAAAGTATTCCATATTATCGTTGATTAAACACGCTAATTGTCTTGATAATTGCTTTGCAATATCATGTTGATTTGAATATTTTGTCTTATCAACAACCAAACTAGCATGCTTTATTTTAACATTTTTGGTAAACATAAATAACTTATGAAATATTCGTTTTCTAAAACCAATATCAAAATTTTTGTATACAGATTCACGCCTAATGAGTGGTGCTGAATGTATAGTATGATTTTCAAGACCAATCATTTTTAATTCATCGTCAAGTAATTTAACCTGTTCGGAAATAGAATTACTTTGTTCGTGAAAAACCATTGATACAATATAAAATGGTGAATGCTGACTAACCTTACCAAAATCACCTGACTCATCAATAAATATACTTAAATCTCGCACTAATACCTCTTATAACTAAAATGGCAGGAATAAACTCCTGCCGTGGTGGACCGAGGTCACACGACCAGCCCATACTACATTATAAGATATTTCTTAAATTTTTTCAAGTGTATTTTATTCTATGTGTAAGAGCAAAATAGAAATTTCCTCTTTTTAGCAATTTTAAAAATTCCTCTTTTTGAAAAACAGCGAGAACGTAGCAAGTAGGTAAGGCAATGCCTGACAATTAACTTGATTGCCACGAAAATTACTTCGTAATTTTCTCGCAATGACGATCTATATTTACCCATGCAATTTTTTGCACCAAACAATATTTACCCCTGCCCCTAGCAGATGCCTTCACGAAGTCTGATGACTGCACCGCCCCAAGTCATGCCTGCACCGAAACCACAGAGAACGGCAGTTGAGCCGAGTTTAATTTTTCCTTTTTCGACTCCTTCACAAAGAGCTATAGGGATAGATGCAGCGGATGTGTTCCCGTAATATTTTATGTTGGAGATTACTTTATCATCGCTATAATTTAATCGTTTTTGAATAGCTTCTATAATTCTTTGGTTTGCCTGATGCGGAATCAAATAATCAATTTCTTCAGCGGACAGACCTGATAAACCGATACATTCTTCAACATATTTTGGAACTGTTGTAACAGCGAACTTGTAAACGTCTTTTCCGTTCATAATAATTTTTCCGCTTGCGACTTCGTCAGCAGGTTCAACCAACGGACAACATTGTGACGGGACACCTGTTCTGATTAAATTTCCAATTCCACCGTTTGCACTGATTTTTATTGATAAAATATCATCAACACCGTCATCAGATGCGCACATAACCATTGCGCCTGCACCGTCACCAAAAAGAATCGATGTTCCTCTGTCAGTCCAATCCGTAATTTTTGAATTATTATCGGCAGCGATTATCAGAACTGTCTTATAAATATCAGATTGAATAAAACCTCTTGCAACCTGCATTGCATAAATCAGACCTGTGCATGCCGCTGTCATATCAAATGCAGGAATAGTATCTTTTATTTCTAATTTTGCGCCAATAGTTGCGGATAATGTAGGGTATAGTTGCGGAGGAGCAGAAGCTGCACCGATGATACAATCTATTTCATTAACATCAATACCTGCTTTTTCAATTGCTTTTTTTGCTGCTTCAAGCCCTAAATCAATGGCAGTTTCATTGCCTGATACAACTCTTCTTTCTTTTATACCGGTTCTTGTGTAAATCCATTCATCAGAGGTTTCGTACAATTTTGTTAAATCATCATTAGTAACAACCGTTTCAGGTACGCAATACCCAACTCCTGCTATTTTTACCGGTGTAAAATTACTCATTATACTTACCCCTTATTTTAATATGTTGAGCAAGTATGCCCAACATAGTCGTTTTACATTTACCCCTATCCTTCGATAAACTCGGAGATTATTTTGTTAACCCCTCTTTGAACTGCTTCATTAGCAACTCTTACGGCATTTTTTATAGCATAAGCTTTACTTCTTCCGTGAGCTATTACGGAAATACCTCTTACACCTAATAATAAACACCCGCCAAATTCTTCATAATTAATTCTTTTATAAACACGTTTCATAAAAGGTTTTGCCAATAATCCAATCAGCATGCCCAATATATCCGATTTAAGCTCTTGTTTCAACAAGTAGAATAACATTGAAGAAGAACCTTCAGTAACTTTAAGAGCAACATTCCCAACGAATCCGTCACATACGACAACGTCACATTTAGATAAGAATATTTCTTTACCTTCAATATTACCGACAAAATTTATATTTTCAGAATCTTCTTCCAATAATTTATGAGCTTCTTTTGCTAAAGGATTTCCTTTTTCAACTTCTTCACCAATATTCATGACTCCAACTCTTGGATTTGGAATTTCCAAAACGTGTTTTGAATAAGTTGCGCCCATAATGGCAAACTGTTTAAGCATTTGTGCGGTTGCATCACTGTTAGCACCGCCGTCAATAAGAATAATAGGTTTTTCAACAGTAGGAAGAGTAACTGCAATAGCAGGTCTTGTAATACCTTTTAGCCTGCCTAAACCAAACAAACTTGCTGCCATAGCAGCTCCTGTAGAGCCTGCGGCAACTATTCCGTCAGATACACCGTCTGCAACTGACTTAACGGCTTTTACAATAGAAGAATCTTTTTTTCTGCGGATTGCCTGACCAACAGCTTCACCCATTTCAATAACTTCTGATGCATGGGTAATCATATAGTCAATTTTATCCAAATCAATTTTGACCTTTTTTAAACGACCTTTATTACCACAATCGGAATATATTCCTCCTGCTTTTCTAATTTTTTCTATTTCAGCTTTAATCTCGTCTTCTTTACCTACCAGATCAAGACCTACGCCATATTCTTGAGCAGCCCAAAGTGCACCGGCTACAATTTCACCGGGAGCATGGTCGCCACCCATTGCATCAATAGCTATTCTTGTCATCGTTTCCCCTATCCTCTATTGGAACATTAACTACTCAGCTTTTTCTTCTGTAGATTCAGCTTTTACTTCGTTTTTTGAAGTTTCAGTAGTCTTCTTTGTAGTTCTTTTTCTTGTAGTTTTTTTAGGAGCTTCTTCAACAACTTCAGCTTCTACTACTGCTTCTGCTGCCTTTGGAGCTTCTTCTGCAGGAGCTTCTGCTTTCTTTGTTGATTTTTTAGCAGGTTTTTTAACTTCTTTTGCTGCTTCAGCTTTATCCTTTAAACTTACAGGTTGTCCTTTGTAATAACCACAAGCTGTACATACTGTGTGTGCTAATACAGGTTGTCCGCAATTTGAACAAACTGTTGTTTCAGGCTTTGTTGCCTTCCAATTAGCTCTTCTTTTACCTTGAGCGCTATGCCCTGTTCTTTTCTTTGGTACTGCCATTTTCTTATACCTTTCTTTTTATCTGTTTTAACTATTTATATTTCGTTTATATGCGCAATGACTACTTCTTTTCTATCTTTATAGACTTAAAAACAGCCATTCTTTCATCTTGGATAAATCCGCTATCATCTTTAGCGAAATTACCCCCTCTACAATTTATACCACAAACCTTTTTATTTGGTAACTGTAATATTACAGATTGATACAATAAGTCATAAACATCAATCTCATCAGCACCGTTTAAGTCGGTTATAAATTGACCTTCCTTGATTTCAGTCTCTTGTCCGTATTCTTCATAAAGTGAAGTTTTTGCAAAAGTTTCTTTGATTGGAAAATCTAATTTATAATCAAATTCATCAAGGCACAAATCACAATTAAGTTTTATAGTACCTGTAACATTTCCACTAACTTCAATAAAATCTCCCAATGATGCAAAATCCAGAGAAGCTTTGATATCAGCTTTTATCTCAGAAATTTCATCATCAAAATCAAAATGAAAAACTTTATCCTTATTTTCTTCAATATCTTGAATAGAAATATTATACATATTTTTCTTCCTGTAAAACTACTCCTGAAATCTGAGTTGAAACAAACGAAATTTTCTTAACAGGTCCGTTTGCTTCCTTTTCTACCAAAACAGGAGACGGACTCTTCATTAATTGTTTCATTTCAGCATATACTGCCTGTGGATTGTCAAAATACAATAATACAGGTGTTGCAACCCCTTTTAAAAATAATACTAACGCAGTTCTTGTCTTTTGTTGCGGTAAATATTGCGACGTCATTTTGCTCTCCTTTAAAAATGAATTTTTACAAACCTATTATAAATGAAAAACTAAAAATATAAAATTATTTGTTCTTATTTGAACGCTCTCTTACTGAAATTCTAATACACGTTCCAAAAAATCCAAAAGCTTCTCTCAATTTGTTTTCAATATAACGCTTATAATGATCTTTCATCAATGTACCGTTGTTTGTGAATAAAACAAACGTAGGCGGCTGAACTCCAACCTGTGTAGTGTACAAAATTTTCAATCGTTTATTTTTAACACTTTGAGGCGGATTCATAACGTATGCATCATTTACCACTTTATTTAAAAGTCCTGTTGCAACACGTTTTGTACACTCTGTATAAACTTCATTTGTTTTAGTAAATATATTATTCAATCTTTGATGTGTTTTTGCACTAATATAAATTTTTGGCACATAATCAAGGAAAGGTATTTCATTTACTAATTTTGCTTCGAATTTGTTTATAGTATTAGCCTTTTTGTCTTCAACCAAATCCCATTTATTGACTGCAATAATCATACCTTTTCCGGCTTCAGTAATTATGGATGCAATCTTTTTATCCTGATCTGCAATACCTTCTTTTGCGTCAATAACAAGTATTGCAACATCACATTCACGAATAGAACGAATTGCTCTGTCCACTGCGAATTTTTCCACACCATAATCCACTTTTGCTTTTTTTCTGATACCTGCGGTATCAATAATAATAAATTCCTGATCCTGATATGTTAGTTTACTGTCGATACTATCTCTTGTTGTACCTGAAACATCAGAAACAATGACACGATTTTCACCTAAAAGAGCATTAACAATAGACGACTTTCCTGCATTTGGTCTGCCGACTATTGCAATTTTGATAATCTTTTCTTCCTCTGGTAAATCTTCTTCGGCAATAAAATCTTCCGTAACCAAATCCAATAAATCACCGACGCCACCTGAGCCGTGAAGTGCGGAAATTGCAATAGGATCACCTATTGCAAGTGCATAAAATTCAGAAGTCATCAATGTTGCATTATGAGAATCAATTTTATTAACTGCTAAAAATACGGGTTTCCCTGACTGCCTTAATATATTTGCAATATCATAATCAATCGGATTTATACCTTCTTTTCCATCAACAATAAAAACAATTTTATCGGCTTCATCACAAGCAATCTTTGCCTGATCATAAATTGAAACCATAATTTCATCTTCATCGCCGGGAATAATACCACCTGTATCAATAACCGTAAATTGCTTATGCTGCCATTCTACGTCAAAATAAATTCTGTCTCTTGTTACCCCTGGCAAATCATCAACTATTGATTGGCGATTTCCGACAAGACGATTCACTAATGTAGATTTTCCCACATTAGGTCTTCCAACTATTGCAACTATTGGTTTTCTTTCCATAGACGTATTATAACATAAATAAAATATATAAATTTTAATATATTAATTATTTATCTATTAAGCAAAATTATGATACAATACTCCTATGTTCAGATGTACGGAATGCGGAAGCGAATATAAAACAAAACCTGATTTTTGTGATTGCGGAAATGATACTTTTGAAGAAGTATATGAACCCCTGCCAAAATCAGAAAAAATAAAACAACCACTAAATATAAATAAACTTGATATTTTATCATGGCTTATTTTTACAATTTGTTTGGTTTTATCATTATTAGTTTTACTATTCTTCCCTAAAATTGAGCCTCAAAACGAAACAAAACCTCAAAAACCTGAACTAAACAAACCTGTTCAAAATATACCTTCATTGGAATCATTTTGGATAGACCCTGTCCCTCAACCTGAAATTATTGAACCTGAAATAAGACCAATTGAACAAATTAAAGAAATTTTCAAACCAAAGGTTGAAAAGAAACCTGCTGCCAAACCTAAACCAATTCAGAAGAAACAAGTTCAACAAAAACCTGTACAACAAACTCAATCTAAACCAACACCAACTCAAACAAATATAAAAAAAACCGGTCAGCAAACAGTCAAAACACCTGTTCAGACAAATCGTTCACTTGATTATGCCATGCTTAATTACAGAAGCGCATTAAGAATGAGATTACTGTCTAACCTTGTTCACTCGGGTATAGTTGGGGAAGGCAATTGCGAAATTGAATTTTCAATTGATGAAACAGGAAAACTCGTAAACAGAAGATTCGTAAAACAATCAAGTAATGAAACAGTAAATAAAGCAGTTTATGAAATGCTTATGCGTACCCCACGATATAATCCGCCGCCATCATCATACGATGGACGAAAAATCAGAATGACTTTCAAATTATCTGAAGGCGGCAATTTTGAAACAAGCTTTACTAATTAATTACATATAAATAATAATCATCCCTAACAAAATACCAAAGATAACCGCAAAAGCAGGTGATTTACTCCTGTACATAAGAATTGACTGAGGTAAAATTTCTCCAAAAACAACATAAAACATAGCTCCGCTTGCAAAGCTTAAACTCATTGCAAGTCCCAACGGACTAATATCGCCTATCCAGTACCCCAACAATGCACCTATAATTGTTGGTGTCCCGCACAAAGCTGTCGTTAAAATTGCAAACCTTCTTTTTATTCCGCCATTGATTAGAGGTACAGCTATAGCCATCCCCTCAGGAATATTATGTAAGCCGATTAATACTGAAAGAACAAGTGCAGACCCTTGCATAATGCCTTTGTTATTAGCATAAGATGCACCAATAGTCATACCTTCCGGCAAATTATGTAATGCTATTGCACAAGCCATTAAAATACCTGCCCCCACCAAGGCAATCTTTGTATCACGTCTTTTCAGGTGAACAGACAAATGGTTACTGTGAATAATCTCATCTAAATTATCTGCGGTTTGCGGATGTTTTTTACCAATATGTCGGACTTCTCTGTTTGTCATTTTATCAATCCAGAGATTTAATAAATATACTATAGCCACACCAAAAGCAATCCCCGCACAAATTTTAACAATATGAACACCTGTATCTATAGCACTCTGAATTAAATCAAAGCACACAATTGCAATCATAACACCGCCTGCAAAACTCAACAATAAACTTGCTGTTTTAACTGAATCACGCTTAAATAATCCGCTAAGCGCACCACCTAAACCTGTTCCGCCTATTCCTGCAAGCGCAGTTACTTTTATCAGTGTCCATATCTGTTCCAAAATATTCTCCAATGAACAATCTTTTAACAACTCTATTTTTTAATAAAAGTTTTTATTTGTAAAGTAGAAAAATTCAATCATATACTACTTTTTTAAATATTTTATTACATTTTGTAAATACTCATTTCAAAATCCTAAAGTTTTTCTAAAAAGTGTCGTTATCACAATTAAGGAATTAGATAATTTTCAACCAAAAATTTAATAGAGAAGGATGTGTATTATGTTTGTTAGATTGATTTCTGCACTAATTTGTGTTGTAGTTTTTTGTGCCAATTTGGCATTTGCTTGGAATGTGCGTTCGTTTTCGCAAGACGAAGATATTCGATCCGCACTAAAGTTGTTAGACAGCATTGGCGCAGATGAAGTCTTTGAAAATTTACAGGAAAATTCCGTAAAAATTATTTTTTATGATTTATCTTTAATACAATACAGCTATTGTAATCACTACGCCATAAATTCAATAGACAATTGGGGCGACAGATACATCCTAATTAACTCAAAATTCAGAAATGCTACAAGAGAAGAATTAGCCTGCCTGATAGCGCACGAAAGTTTTCATAAAGCAAAACGTGCAACTATGGCAGAAGAAACTCTGGCAACACAAAAGGAAGCATACTATTGGTCAATTCTAAAAGTGCCGGGAAAAAGATATTCTCAAACCTCTTTAGCAAACAGGTTAGACAGACTTGCATCTTTATACAGTGAATCTACAGCTAATAATAATTTAATAGAACGACGTATTCAAAACAGCAAATTCTATCAAAGTCAGTTAGCATCATCACCAAGCAAGAGATTATAATCTCTGATTTTATCAAGAACCATTTGAGGAGTAACTTTTTCCATACAAGGGGTATATATCTGCCCCTCTTTCAAATACTTACATTTCTTTTTCCAACAAAATCTGCAGCCGTCTTTTGCTGAAACATAATATCCTTTTGGTCCATAAGGTTTAATTTTATCAGGAGAAGTTGAGCCGAGTATAGAAATAGTATTAACACTGTGTGCAGAAGCAATATGAACAGGACCTGTATCACCTGATATAACAAGATTTGCTTTTGATAATAACGCACTCGTTTCCACCAAAGCCAATTCACCTGATGTTATAAATATATTATTTCC
Source organism: uncultured bacterium (assembly GCA_900313115.1). Lineage (GTDB taxonomy): Bacteria > Cyanobacteriota > Vampirovibrionia > Gastranaerophilales > Gastranaerophilaceae > UBA2883. The sequence continues at coordinate 1,725 of OMPX01000161.1, read as the reverse complement.
TTTGAGTTTTTCGTGAACAATTCTTTCTGATTTGCTGCCGCAAACAACAATTGTTCCGCCATATATTGATAAAATACTATCTGATAACTCTTTCCATTTATCTATGTTCCAAATTCTTCCCTGCCTGTTTTGGTTCGTTCCGCCCCCCGGAACAATCATTGTATATGGGCGAGGATAGTTTTTTAATAATTGGCTGACTTTTTCTTCCGCTTTTTCATTTATTCCAAGTGTCAATTCATCAGCTATTGTTATATCATTTATCCCCTTTTTAGCTGTATAAAAGAAATCTTCCACCCAAGAACCTTTTGTATGAACTCTTTGAACAATACGTTTTGGGAATGCCATAATTGATAACAAATGATTTCTTATGGCATTTGTTAAATTAAATACCAAATCATAATGCTCTTTGAATAAACGAATCCCAATTTCCAGCAAATACCTGTTATCTCTTTTTCTTGAAGGATCCAATTCAATAACATTATCAATATATGGATTATTTTTCAAAAGAGGTACAATATGCTTTTCTGTAAGATAATGAATTTCATATTCGGGATGCTTTAATTTAATGGATTTTGGAATAATGGTTGTATGCACAACATCACCGATTGCACCTAATCTGATTACAAGAATTTTTTTCTTTTTTTTCTCCATAAATTCAGTATAACATCAAAATAAAGGGCATGTATTGATTTTACTGATTTGCACAGATAATTATTTAATTTATATACCTCATGTTAGTATCACGCATGTTAACTATTTTTTATCAAATCTTGTAAAAATTTCGTAATATTTTATGACAAAAGAAGAAAAAAATTTTTATAATGTGTTTGTACCTGATTCGGAAACAAAATTTTCAGTAATGGCGTAGGAAGAATCACAAAAGGGTACAGGGGATAGTATGTCCTCTAAAAAAAGAAGAGAATATACATTTACTTATTATGCACCTCTTGAAGTAAGAGGTATTTTAGACTGGAGGTTTTTATGAGACATTGTTGTGAGTTTGATGCATTTGATATTTGGTATCTGAAAGATGATTGTGAATTTTCAAATAAAGTAGTTTTTATTGGGATTTGCCCTGTCTGTAAGAAACAGGTTTGTGTTATTACCAAAAAGAACATAAAAACAAATTCAATTATTACAATCAAAAAAATAGGGGATATTGTTCCGCAATTTTTGAAAGAAATTTCTAAAGATGTTGCATATTCCCGTAACAAAATAAATAAAATGAAATATACATCAAAGCCGTTTAGCTGGAGATACGGAATAAACAAAGAAAAAACAGACAAAAACGGAAATAAATTTATTGAACAATATGCAAAAGATTTTTACGGAAATTCTGAACTCGTTAAAAAGGATAGTTTAAAATGAAGAATAAATTATAGTTTATCAGCCAAAGGCTGATAAACGGTGACTAAGTGAATTGTGACTAAGTGACTAAGTAATTTAGGATGCAATTTTTTATACCGATGATTACTGACAGAGAACGTTTTATATATCTTCTCCAACGGGGAAGATACAAACACTTTGATTTTGGATGATTCAAAATCTTAGTGTTTGAGATGGGGGGCAGTTTCTGAAAATTAACCCCAACCCGTCGTTCTAATAAAACTGTCTCAAGAACGCCGACCTCCCCCACTGAGAGGTTATTTATATGGCTATAAATTTTCAACATAACGATAATATTTACTGTGCACAACTAAACGGTTATTAAGTGACTAAGTGAAT
>OMPX01000060.1 GCA_900313115.1 uncultured bacterium | reverse complement strand
TTTAACACCTTTAATAATTGCATGATTTCTGTCCTGATGAATATCAGCGCCCATTCTTAGCAAATGTTGAACCTGCATAAATCTGTTCTCATACAAACTTTCAGTAATTATCCCCACGCCGTTTGCAGTTGATAACAACACCATAGCCATAGATTGTAAGTCGGTTGGAAATCCCGGATATGGCTGTGTTACAAAATTAACTGAATTTAATCTGTTTTTACAAGATACTTCTATTGCCGTTGGCTCAATAAGTTTTATATTTGCACCCATTTTGATAAGCTTATCAGTAAAAAACGTTAAGTGAGCAGGATATATATTTCTGATAATTGCTTTACCTTTTGTACCAACGACTGCTGACATAAATGTCCCTGCCTCTATTCTGTCAGGAATTGTTGTGTATTCAATCGGATGCAAATCTTCTTGTTTTACACCGTTTATAACTATTTCAGATGTTCCTGCTCCAACAACATCAGCCCCCATAGTATTTAAGAAATTGGCTAAGTCGATAATTTCAGGTTCTTGAGCCGCGTTTTGGATTCTTGTAGAGCCCTCAGCAAGTATAGATGCCAACATCAAGTTTTCAGTAGCACCAACAGACGGTATATCCAAATAAATATCCGTACCGACTAACTTGTTTGCTTTTGCGTGTACATAACCATTTTCAATTTTTATTTTTGCACCAAGCGCCTCTAAACCTTTTATATGGAAATCGACTCTTCTCTCTCCAATTGCACAACCACCCGGAAGAGCAACAATAGCCTCTTTACAACGTGAAACCAAAGCACCCAATATTATAAAAGAAGCTCTCATTTTACTGACATATTCGTATTGCGCAGTGACTGAGGTAATATCAGTTGCATCTATAGTAACTGATTTTTCTTCTTTATCGTGATGAGTCTTTACCCCCAAACCGTTTATAACGTCAAGCATTATACTAACATCGGTGAGTTCAGGTACATTATATATTTTAGTTTCACCTTTCGCTAAAATAGCACTTGCCATAAGCTTGAGAACAGAATTCTTAGCCCCGCCTATCAGTACCTCTCCTTTTAGTTGATTTCCACCTTGTATTTTATATTTATCAGCCAAAACTACTCCAATCCGACTTTACGTATTACAATCATACAATTTACATAACGGCTTGTAAAGTATTAATTTTTTGTAAAGAATTTAAAAAATACACTTACTGTAGGATAAATTTTATTTCCATTATATAATAGCAATACAAAAGAAAGGTAATGTGTGGAAAACGAAGAAACATCCTGTAGCTATTTTATAAAAAATATTGCACATCTGATGACAAATATGCAAGACAGATGCCTAAACCTGTACGGGCTTTCTAACCAACAGGCAAGGATTCTTATGTACCTTTCGAAACATAATATCAGAGGACAAAAAAATATAAAACGCAAAGATTTAGAAAATTATTTAAACCTGAAAGGTTCATCAGTAACAAGCCTGATGAACGGTTTAGAAAAAAACGGTTTTTTAGAACGTGTCCCTTCTGAAAAAGACGGCAGAAGAAAAATTCTCTCACTTACCGAAAAGTCTAAAGAAATTGTCAAACAAATGGATTTAGTATTTGAAGCAACAGACAACCAACTCCAAGAAGGTATGAGTGAAGAAGAAAAAATGACATTCAGACTGTTACTGGGTATCGCACATAATAATATTAATATTTAATTTTAATTTTCAATAGGTTCATTTATGCACGCATTAAATTTAAGCCCAAAACAAGTATTCTGTTTTATATTTAATTGTTTACCCTTTTCTACATAAGATAACGGTGAATTTTCGTAGACATTATGAACTGCTGATTCAACCCTATTTCCATCTTCATTACGAACAGCACCTTCAACTGCATAATATCCTGCACTTATACCCTTCACAAAATGATTTCCAACTCCTAAAACTGCAGATTTTGCCACTTTTGCAGGATTGATTTCAAACTTTGAGGAATATTCACCTACATACACTTTTGTGAACCGATTCTCACATCCGTCAATATCTTTATATGATATCGGATAAAATGTAAAACTTGCATCTCTTTTTAATCTTTTTGGTTGTTTTACGGTTAGCATTTTTCCTTCGAGTATATACCCGATTTTTAATTCGATATTACCCAATTTACAATCTCTGATAACTTTTACTTTTATAACATCTTGGGGTTTTTGGGTAGATATATTTGACATCGCTTGCACAGCCATAGTCTCGGCACAGACAGGAATAGAAACTGTTAACATAAATAATAATAACATTATATATTTTTTCATACGTACTCCTTTTTATATATTTTATCACAGATTGTAATATGGGATAAATCACATATTATTAAGAAATGTTACAAAAGTATATATCACTCTTGCAAATGAGTATTAAAATGTAGATAATAATAACTGTAGGATATATTTTTGCTCACGAGGATTAGTGTTTATTGTTCAATGAATTATGTTGTTGAGCAAAATATATAAAAAAATTTTCTTATAAATTTAGTTGTTGATTGAATGCGTGCGGTTGCAAAATCGCACTTTTATTTTTTTATATTTTTCTTCATTGTATAATGCATAAAAGAGGAGTCTGAATATGGAAGCATTTGATATAGGAATTATTGGGGGAGGACCTGCAGGATACACAACTGCTTTGTATTATGCCAAACAAGGAAAAACGGTTGTGCTTTTTGAAAAAGATTACGTTGGAGGCACATGTCTGAACAAAGGCTGTATTCCAACAAAGGCATTTCTTCATATTGCAGATTTATATTCAGAACTCAAAGATGCAGACAAACTTGGAGTCAATTTTGAAAATCTGAATATTGATTTTGATAAAATCAAAGAATACAAGAACAATGTAATCATAAAGTTAAGAAAAGGACTTGAATTAACTCTTAAAAATGCAGGGGTGAAGGTTGTATATTGTTGTGCCGAAATGGTTACTAAAAACAAAATTAAAACAGAAACTGATGAATATACCTGCTCTGAAATAATCATTGCAACAGGTTCAAAACCAAAAGAAATCAAAGGTTTAGAATATGACCACAAATTCATATTGTCATCTGATGATATTTTAGAAATAGAAAAATTACCAAAAAATATTTTAATAATAGGTTCAGGTGCAATAGGGATAGAATGGACAAGAATTTTATCTTCTTTTGGTGTTGAAGTTACAATAGCAGAATTAGCTGACAGGCTATGTCCTCTTGCCGATTGGGAAGTTTCAAAAAGAATTGAGCGCCAATTTAAAATGAAGAAAATAAAAACATATTTATCAGCCTCCGTCTCAGAAATTACTGACAAAAAAGTTACTTTATCAGACGGAACAATCCTCGAGCCGGAATGTATATTAGTTGCCGTCGGCAGAGAAGTCAACAAATACAATAATAACATTAACGCAAAAATTATTGGAGATGCCTCTTCTGAAATAATGCTTGCACACTATGCTGTGTCACAAGCAAAAGAATTGGCTTTAAATATACCATTTAACAAAAACATTATACCGTCAGTTATATATGGAACACCCGAAATCGCTTGGGTTGGAGAAGTATCAAAATCAAAAGAAGATGATGAAAAATATGATAAATCAATGCTACTTATATCAGCTCTGGGAAAAGCGCATTGTGATAACAAAACTGACGGATTTATAAAAATTTTGGCAAAAGACGGACATATCAAAGGCGCAAGCATTATATCACCTGAAGCATCAGCCCTGATTCAACAAATAACAATCGCTATCTCAAATGATTTATCAATAAACGATTTAAAAAAAGTATGTTTTGCTCATCCTACTTATTCAGAAGGAATTATGGAAGGAATAATGGCTCTATGAAAAGACTTCCTGACTATTTAAAACGTCCGATTATAGACACAGATAAAACAAAAACCGTAAGACGCATATTAAGAGAAAAACATTTGAATACGGTATGTGAGGGAGCAAGATGCCCTAATAAAAATGAATGTTATCAGAATAATACAGCCACATTTTTAATAATGGGCAATATTTGTACAAGAAATTGCAAATACTGTAACATTTCAACATCAAAACCTGAACCGTTGGACATTGATGAGCCAAAACATGTTGCAGAAGCAATTAAAGATTTAGGACTTGATTATGCAGTTATAACATCCGTAACTCGTGACGATATTCCTGATGGCGGTGCTGAACATTTTGCAAATTGTATAAAAGAGATCAGAAAAATTTCAACGAATACTAAAATTGAAATTCTTACCCCTGACTTCAGGGGTAAATGGGGCAAAGATGATAAATGTAGCAAAGGTGACGAATTCAATGAACAGTCACTTAAAACTATTATTGATGCACATCCTGATGTTTTTAATCACAATATCGAAACCGTACGGGCTGTATATAAAGAAGCAAGACCTCTCGGGAACTATGATTTATCGCTAAATGTACTAAAATATATAAAAGAAAACAGTAATATTCCGACAAAATCAGGTCTAATGATTGGGTTAGGAGAAACTTTTGAACAAATACTTGAGACAATGAATGATTTAAAAAATGTCGGCTGTGATATTTTAACAATAGGACAATATATCCAACCATCAAAGCAACATCTTGAAGTCAGCAAATATTATTCTCTTAAAGAATATGAATTGTTAAAAGAAGAAGCAAAAAAAATCGGGTTTAAAAAATATCAAATAGGACCTCTTGTAAGAAGTTCATATCACGCAAAAGAAATTATGCAATAAAACATTTGCACATTTTTTCATAAATTGCATTTACGCATATAAAAAAAGAGTCTGCTCCGGCTAAAGAACAGACTCTTTTTTTATTTAATTCTCCAATAATATTCCGTAAGATAACTTGCGGCATCAAAAGGATGCTCTAAGAATTTAGACTCTCTGTTTGACTTTATTTGAGAAAACGTAGGAACATCAACAATACTTGTCCCCTCTTTAAAACTAAGATTATATATGTTATGCATTAACCATTTACAACGTCTTTCGTCAATAAAAAGATGCCGATTGCCATTTGTATTCTTAACCTTAGCATTAAAAGCAGCAATTCTGTTAAGAATTGGGGGATTATAATCTCTCAAATGAAATCTTATCTGTTTTTTGTCATAACCGTAATCATATAAGGCTTTTCTAATTATTGCATAATTAGTAAACTCACTTTGGCACGAACGATTATCACCTGAAGCATCGCCATTTATTATAATTTGCGAATTATGATTAGGATATCTTCGCAAAAATTCTTGAATACATTGGGAAGTTGTTGTTTTTTCGACAACAATTTCATCAAAATAATAGACATTCTCATCATCAATATAGGCAAGCTCCCAACACATAGGGTCAACATTAAAATCACATGTAATATGCAGAGGTAAATCAGGTGAATATTTAAAATGTTTAAGGTTTTCTTCACTAAAACCTTTTACGACAAGTCCGTTTGAATAATCACCAAATTCACCCAGCACATTTATTTTATAATAATCCTCGTCAAAATTTTCTTTTAAAGACTTTATAAAATGTTCCGGCAGGTAAATATTATTTGTGGTAGGCGCAATAATCAAACGATAATTTTCCCGTTTTTGTTCGACAAACCTTTTCCATATCCAACCTTTATCCGACTGTGGATTTGTATGTCCAAAAAGGCGATAACGAAAATCTATCCAATCCTTTCCCCGATATGTGTTTCTAAGACGCCCTAACAATTGTTTGAACGATGCATCATCTATTTGTGAAGCTTCTTCAATCTCAGCCCAATGCAAATTTAGTGATTTAAACTTTTCAGGATCATCAAATGCCGAAAATAAAATCTCAGACCCATTTTTAAATTTGATAATTTTATCAACTTTGTTATAAAAATAATGATGATTTTCCCTATATCCCAAATTTTCTAAATGTTCAAGGTAAGTAACCAATGTAGTTTTTCTGACAAGTTCATATTCTTTAGCACCAACAAGCCCTCGACAACCGGGATATTTTCGTGCCATCATTATGCCAAGTAATGCTCCGCACCACGTTTTGCCGCTGCCATATCCACCCTGATATATTGCAACATCTAACGGATTATTATGAGGTATTTGTATAAACTCTATTTGTTTATCTAATAATTTGTATTCCATCCATTACAAGCTTGCCTTAAACTCGTTGTACACCTCCTGACACTTATTTTCAACATAAGTTGATATAATATCAGTTTCCGAATAACCTAATGCCGAACAAATGTTCCCGACAACACACGCCATTTTTTTTGCACCTGCCCCGACTGGAAACATAACTTCTAATATACTCATTATTAGTTTTATTTGTTCTTTATGCTCAGAAATAAAAATATTCACATTTTCTTTTAGATTTTGCACATCTTTTTTCGTTCTTATGAAAAAACTAACTATTTTATCTATTATTGTCATTTTTAAACTCCTATATTATTGTATTAACACGCTGCTGCTCACTATGATAACTTTATTATTTAACCTATAAATCAAAGTAAATTGTTACGTTTCCTGCCCCTCTGCCCCAAGCGGTTGAGTAACCTGGGCTTGCTTCTATAGCTGCCTGATTAACTGCCCCAAAGTGCAATTCTGTCAATGCTGAACAACCATAGAATATATTTTTACAAGCGTATTGGTTAGATGTACTTGCACCACTACCATAAGTTATTGTGTCAAGTTTAGGGAAGTACATTTTTTGTACTTTATTATTATTAGTGAATGTACCTAGAGATGTACTTGTTCCGCCCGTACAATATATTTCTTTTAATTTTGGAAATGTTATAGATGTTAGATTATTACAATTATTGAAACATTGTCGAAATTGTGAATAATTTTGTGATGAATTATTTGCACCTATTGTTTCAAGATTTGCGAATGATAAATTTGTAAGATTTGAACAGTTATTGAATGCAGAGGTCATCGCATTACTACCACTAATAGTAATTACGTTACTTAAATCTACTGATGTAAGATTTGAACAGTTATTGAATGCAGAGGTCATCGCATTATTACCATTAATAGTAGTTACGTTACTTAAATCTATTGATGTAAGATTTGAACAATTATAGAATACAGAACTCATCGCATTACTACCACTAACAGTGGTCAAATTACTTAAGTCTACTGATTTAAGATTCAAACATCCATAGAATGCGGAACTCATCGCACCTTCAGCATTAACCGTTGTTAAACTACTTAAGTCTATACTTTCCAATTGTGTGCAAGCATTAAAAGCATACTTCATTGCGTTATAACTATTAACAGTTGTTAAACTACTTAAATCTATATTTGTCAGACTTGAGCAACCAAAGAATGCATATTGTATTGCGCCACTACCACTAATCATAGTTAAACTGCTTAAGTCTACTGATGTTAAGTTTGAACAACCATAGAATGCAGCACTAATTGCTTCAATACCATTAATAGTAGTCAAACTGCTTAAATCTACTGATGTTAAACCTCTACAATTGTAGAAAGCTTGATATATAGCATAACTGCCAATTTTAGTAGCATTATCAGGCAAACTAAATGTAAATGATGCAGTCGGCATTTGATAAGTACCGTTTGCAGATACCTCTCTTTGAATGCCAGTAAATGAACCACCACCACTAACATTAACATCCGCACTAGCATAATTTGTAACATCATATGTTCCGTTAGCGGTAATTGATAATGTGCCTGTAGAAGTTGAACCACTCGGAATTGTACTTATACATGTTGCCAAATTATCACTATTCTGTGTAGCAGGCATTGTTGCACCCTTGTTTTGACATACAGAGTACGCATTAGATATATTATTTTTTATTCTTTGTATTTCACTTGCTATAGTCATATTACACCCCCTGCAATAATGCTTCTATGTTACCTACCGTATCGTAAAACAATTTAGCCCCGACAGCTTCTGCATTTGTACTGGTTGATGATATGGAAGATACCACATCAGGTATAAAACTACTTAAATCAACCATCCCAGATTTAGCAGTTACTACTGTAGTGTTCCCGTCAGTAAATCCTAATGGCATATAAAAATTTTTATAGCTTGAAGTTAAATTAAAAGGTACTTTTGCATCACTCGTTAGTGGAGCAACTAAGTTGTATGCACCACCATTGCCAAAGTTTTGAAAACCTAAATATGTTACTCCATTACTGCTTGTTGCATAATTACCAAGCATACAGGTAGGAATATTATTTATTGTTGCTCTAGCCACATTATTATATTCAAAATATGCTGTTTCTTGACCTGTTGAATTATAACAAGTAAAACCTAGGCTATCAGTGCTATTCGGTGATTGTTTAAACTTTAATCGTTTTGAACCTACAAAAGTTTTTTCACCTGTAATGTTCTGTTGAGTATCAGTTGTAACAGTATTTGATATATTGGATTTACTGTTCATGGCAGTATCTGTTTCTAATTTCGTATAATAATTACTCAAGTTTTGATGCTCAGTCAAATATTGATTATGAGTATGATTTACATCTGATTTTCCGTCTAACTCTACATCTACTTCAGACTTTGTATAATAATTACTCAAACTTTGATGCTCAGTCAAATATTGATTATGAGTATGATTTACATCTGATTTTC
>OMPX01000078.1 GCA_900313115.1 uncultured bacterium | reverse complement strand
ATATCCTGTATCAATTGCAACACCTGTGTATTCCATCTTTGCCAAAACAGTTGTAAGCGGAATTTCTATATCATTTACCAATTTCTTTTCTTCATCTGATAATGTTTCTCTCCAATATTTTGCAAGATTATAAATTGCATACGCTTCGTCACAAGCATACATACAAGCAGAATGGAGCATATCTGATGTTAATTCTTTTTTCTCTGTCATTATGTGATTTAGAAAATCCAATGCCTGTGATTCAATCAGATGGCTTCTGTTTGGATCTTTTACATAGCTTGAAAGTAAAACATCATAAGAAATACCGTCTAAGGTTATTCCGTTTTCTTTTAGAATATAATAGTTACGTTTTGCATCATAAAATAATTTTTTTATGTTTTTGTCTTCTAAAACAGGTTTTAATAATTCTAAAATCCCATCATTATTTTTTATAAAGAAATTATTTTCATCTCCTGTTGATATTGAAAAACCAAGAATTTCAGAGTTATCGTTATAGGTATTTATTGCAAACTCTTTTGTTTTTATGTCTTTTATAAGATTTTCAATTTCTGTTTTATCATCTAAAACTTTACACTTAAAATCTATATCTTGTACTGTTTCTTTTATCGCTTGAGTGAATAAACCGAGTTGTCCTGACGTTTCTTCAGACTGTTTTTCTTCAAATATAGGAATTGCCTGAGTGGTCGTCTGAGAATCTTCTTGTGAGTTAAAAGATGCCAAAATTTTATTTATGTTTTTTATGAATGAATAAAATTGCATATTTCTTAAAAATTCACTCACTTTATTTATATCCGGTAAAGCAAGTTCAGCTTTATCAAAATCAAAATCTATATCTACATCAAGTTTAATTGTAGCCAGCTGTTGGCTTAGTTTAGCAATTTCTTTACCGTTACATATTTTTTCTCTGACGGCTTTTTGTTGGATATTTTCGCAGTTTGCAAGAACATTATCCAATGTTTGGTATTCGCCTAAAAGTTTTTGAGCAGTTTTTTCTCCTATACCTTTTATTCCCGGAATATTATCAGAGGTATCTCCTCTCAAACCTTTATAGTCAATAACCTGATTAGGATATACGCCCAATTTGTCGTAAACTCTGTTCCAATTGTATTCAACAAGTTCGCCTTTAGATGGTATTAAAACTTTGATAAAACCATCCTTGTCAATAAGTTGGAAAGAGTCCTGATCGCCTGTTAAAATCAAAGTTTTATGTCCTAATTTTGCGGCACGTGTAGAAATTGTTCCGATTAAATCATCAGCTTCAAAGCCTGGCCTTGTGTATATAGGAATATCAAATGCCTGCAAACCCTGACATATTAGCTCTAACTGAGTTCCTAATGAATCAGGCATAGATTCTCTGTTAGCTTTATAATCTTCATACATTTCTGTTCTGAAGGTGTGGTGGGAAACGTCAAATGTTACTGCAATTGAATCAGGTTTTATTTTTGCAAGTAAGTCAAATATTGCCTTGAAAAACCCATATACTGCCCAAGTCGGCTGATTATCCGAGTTTTTCATAGCGGTTCTTTCTAATGCAAAAAACTGTCTGAATGCTAATGCGTGTCCGTCTATTAATACTAATGTCTTTCCCACTTATTTCTTCCCTCAAGTTCTTTTTTTATATTATTTATGATAACATAAAGGGGTAAATGGGGTAAAGGGGTAAATGGGGTAAATGTGTAAAGCGTAAATAAATAAAGGTAATATGTATGAATAAAAAAACTTTATTTGATGTTATATCTCCAATAATGGTTGGCCCGTCAAGTTCACATACGGCAGGTGCTATAAGATTAGGCTTGATGGCAAGAAATATTTATTCAAAACCAATAAAAAAAGTTTATTTCAAATTATATAATTCTTTTGCTCAGACAGGTTTTGGTCACGGTACGCAAAAAGGACTTTTTGCGGGAATTTTAGGTCATAGTGTCTCCGATATGAAAATCAAAAATATTTTTGATTTGGTTAAAGATGTTGAATATAAGTTTGAATATGCCGAAGATTTAAGCAGACATCCAAATTCTGTTGATATTGAAATCAATGATGATATGAAAATATCAGGTGAATCAGTTGGTGCAGGTGAAATTAAAATAACCTCTATCAATGGTTTTTCTGTTAGTATATCAGGGAATTATCATACAATACTTTTGATGTATAAAGATAAACCGGGTATGATTTCAACAGTTAGCAATATTATCCAGTCGCAAAATATAAATATAGCTTCATTGCATTGTGACAGAAATGAAAAGGGCGGTACGGCATCAATGTATATTGCGTTAGATGTTCAGGCTCCTGATAATATAGTCGATATAATATCTAAGATTGATGATGTTTATTTCGCAACTCAGATAAGGAAATTGGAAGTATGAGTATAACAACTTTTGAAGAATTAAAACAAGCTTGCAAATCACAGAATAAAACTATTTGGGAAGTTACTCAGGAAGAAGAAGGGGTAAACAGCGATATTCCCGTAGAAAATGTGCGTTTAGAAGTTCTAAAACATATAGAAACAATGAGAGAAACAATTAAAACAGGCATGGAATCTTCTGAAAAATCCATTAGTAATTGGTGCGGTGATGATTGTCAGAAGTTAATCAGACGATACTCAAATCAACATTCATTATTTGGCACTTTGTATGAAAAAATTCTTACTTATGCACTTGCAACTTCCGAAGAAAATTTAAGAATGGGCAGAATTGTAGCTTGTCCTACTGCCGGCTCTTGCGGAATTATTCCGGGGGTGTTGGTTGCTTACGCAGAAGAATATGAATTATCTGATGATGAGCAAATTAACTTCCTGATTACGGCAGGAAAAATTGGAAGTATAATTTCCAATAAAGTACAACTTGCAGGTGCAGTTGCAGGCTGTCAGGCAGAATGCGGTGTAGCTTCCGCAATGTGCGCAGGAGCTTTGGCTCAAACCTTAGGCGGTGATATTGATACTATATTTAACGCAGCAGCTCTTGCAATGAAAAATTTGTTAGGTCTTACCTGTGATCCTGTTTGCGGTTTGGTAGAAGTGCCTTGTATTAAAAGAAATCCTATTTTATCAATTCATGCAGTAAGTGCAACGGAACTGGCTCTTGCGGGAATCGAAAGTAAAATTCCTATTGATGAAGTTATTGATGCTATGCGTCAAACAGGACAGTTGATGTCGCCTATGCTGAAAGAAAGTTCTTTGGCAGGGCTTGCTACAACCAAAACGGCTCTGAAACTGAAAGAAAAAATATACAAAAACTAATGTTATAAAGTATTTTCACCTGCTATATATTTGAATTGTTTTAGAAGTTGGGAACGACCAATATTGTATTCTTTTGATTTTTTGTCTTCTTTTTTACGTGCTAATACTTCTAATTCATTATCCCAATAATCTTTATTTATTCTTAAATTTTCATCAGGTTCTAATTTCGGATAATTTTCACTTGCAATAAGGTATTCATAACTTTTTTCCTGTTCATTCAGGTCAGTTATAAGTCCTAATTTTTCTTCCGCTTTTTGTTCAAATGGAGAACGACGTTTTCCTAATCTTCCAATCATTGCATATCTTTTTGCGTGATCAACTTCGTGCGCAGTAAGTCTGATTGGATGAGTTTTTCTTAATATTTTTCTAAACCAAATATTCCCAAAATATGAATCAAAAAATCCTGATGAATTTTTAGGAACACAAGATGGAGATATTTTGACATTTATACCTAAATTATCAATTCCTTCTTCTTTTAAAGCTTCGTGTGCAAGTGATATTTGTTTTTTCTCTTCAAGTAAAAATCTGTATGGTAAAAATTTGTCATCTTTTGAAATGTTTACATTCGTGGTATTAAAAATTTGTTTAATTTTTGGTATCTCATTGTCCATTTCCATTTCAACAAAAGCGTGTTTATATGCATCTGCTGATTCAACCCCACGTGTTGTCGGATATTCTGTCATTGATGCATTTATTCTGACTTTGTCATGAGAATAATCGTATACATTAGAATTTATTTGCAATTTTTTAGGTTTTTTATCAGATTTTGAATCCATTGTATAAACAAACTGATCCTCTTCTTTTATCGGTTTCCAGCCTTCATTATTAAACCATTCTTTTATTTTTATATGCTTACGTTCAGCAACAGGGATAGTCGGATAATCTTCAGGATATTCTATACTGTATTTATACTCTCTGCTTTGTTTATTTATATTATTACCGACAAATATTCGGTTAATCATGTTGTTATTTTTATCGTAAAAAGTTAAAATCTCACGATTATATTTTGAATCATTTTTCTTTCCTACTTTTACATGAGTAAAATATTTACTGTCAGGATATACGCCATATCCCCATACTTTCCCGTCAACATTTAATTCTTCAATAGGAAGTTGTTCAGTTTTTTTCAGTAAAATATACTGACTCTCTCTTTGTCTTATAGAGTTAGCCGTTGTTTTTGCTGATTGAATAGTATTAGTATTTATTTTTACCATTTTATACTCGTTTCAGCTAAATAATGTTCATAAAAACATAAGTTTGTTATTGAATTGGTCATAATTTACAATACTTAATAGGAAATAATAAATAAGAAATTTGTTTAAAATAGTATTATAATATTTGTGTTAATACGTTTTAATGGAGAGAATATGAATAATATACCTGAAATTGCAAAGGAAGAATTAAAAAAATTATTAAAAGGTAACGAAAATTTTATAGCAGGAAAACCGACTGCAAAAAATATGTGTCTTAAAACTTTGCAAAATCTTGCGTTGTATCAGGAGCCTTATGCTTGTGTTTTGAGTTGTTCTGATTCAAGAGTAGTGCCTGAGATAATATTTGATTGCGGAATTGGTGAATTGTTTGTAGTCAGAGTAGCAGGTATAACGGTTGGTCCAAACGTAAAAGAAAGTATAGAATATGCAATAAAAAAACTCCATGTGCCGCTTCTTATTCTTCTCGGTCATGATGATTGCGGTGTAATGCATTATGCAAGCGAACAATATCCAAATATGCCTGAACATTTTCAGTCTATTTTAAAATGTGTCTATCCCGTAATTGACGGGAAAGGTAAATTTGACTGTAATAATGAATTTGCAAGAAAACATACTCTTTGGGTTGAAGAATATTTGCTTAATCATTCTGATATTATTAAAACTGCAGTTGATGAAAATAAACTGTATATTGCAAAATGTCATTTTAATCATAATACAGGTAAAGTTGAATTGTTAAAATAAGCTTAATAGGGGAGATGTTGGCTATTTTACTAATATTATTCAATTTTTTTGTAATTGTTCTATTAGTGTTTCAATTTTATTATAGATTTCTGAATTTTTATTATTTATTTCATTTATAATTAGTCCTAATTCACTGTCATAATTATATTCCCGAACTTCGCAATGCTCATTTAAAATATTAAGCCAAATTTTTTCTAAATTAGTTTGGTTTTCAATTTCATATAAATTTTTAATTATGTCATCATTCATATATTTATTCCACTTGAGTCAAATTTAAACTATATATGTCAAAATAGTAAAATAAAAATTTTATTTTGTCAAATTTAATCCTTATAGTTTAAAATTCTAATAGAGGTTATACATGAGCATAAGAGAAGATATAAAAATGTTATTAGCTAAAAAAGCTATGACAATGACAGAGCTGGCAGACAAAATGTCAACAAGAGAAAAATCAATAACTGTCTATAATTTATCAAAAAAACTAAGATTAAATACTATTAAATTCGAAGAAGTTAGAACTATTTTAGAAATTTTAGGTTATGACATTGTATATAAAGAAAAAGTTTGCCACGATAGGTAGCAAACATTAAATAAACACGAGGATATTAAGAGAGAGTATAAAAAGAATTTTTTGTTAAAGTCCCTATCTTTCGATATTCGACTCTTATTCCTCGATTCAACTATTAAATTTAATTCCCGTACTTATATAAAGGATTTTTTTTTTGAAGAATTGCCTTTTTTGTTTAAAGTTGTTACACTCTGAAACATAGTATATACTTGATATATACTATGTTATCAACCGAAGGTTTATAAACAGTGACTAAGTGACGAGGTCATTAAGTGACTAAGTTAATTTTTCTTAGTCACTTAGTCACGATTCACTTAGTCACAGTTTAGCAAACGAAGTTTGCTAAACTATAATTTACTATTCCTTTGTTCATGTTAGAATATAATCATATAATACATAAAAAGAGGAAATATAAATGAGTGACACACAAACAAGAGAACCTATCTCAGCAAAAGAAACAATGCGTCAACGCAGATTACAAAAACTTACAGAGCTTATGGATAAAGGGATTAATCCATATCCTTATAAGTATAATAAAGATATAGATGCAAAAGATTTGCAGGAAAAATATAAAGATTTACCTGCAGGTGAAGAAACAGAAGATTTTTATTCTGTTGCAGGTCGTGTTATGGCTATCAGAAATACAGGCATGTTTATTGACCTTATGGATTCTTCAGGAAAGATTCAAATCTTTTCACACAAAGATAATATGGATGTTGATAAGTTTAAAATGTTAAAACTTGTTGATGTTGGTGACATAATGGGATTTTATGGTTCTGTAAGAAGAACCCCGCGTGGAGAGCTTTCTATTAAGGCAAAAGAATATACAATTCTTTCTAAATCACTTCAGACATTACCTGAAAAATTCCATGGTTTAACAGATCAGGAAACAAGATATCGCCAAAGATATGTTGACCTTATTGTTAATGAAAAAACAAGAGATACTTTCAGAAAAAGAAGTTTAATAATCCAAAAAATAAGAGAATATTTAACAAATAAAGGCTTTTTAGAGGTTGAAACACCAATGTTACATACTCAGGCATCAGGTGCGAATGCAAGACCATTCATTACTCATCATAATGCACTTGATATGGATTTAACTTTGAGAATTGCTCCTGAACTTCATTTAAAAAGACTTATGGTCGGCGGTTTAAGCGAAAAGATTTTTGAGCTTTCAAGATGTTTCAGAAATGAAGGTATAGATACTCGCCACAACCCTGAGTTTACTATGATTGAGTTGTATCAATCTTATGTTGATTAT
>OMPX01000145.1 GCA_900313115.1 uncultured bacterium | reverse complement strand
GTTATGAAATGTTTTAGATTATTGACATTTATCCCTATCGAAGAGATTGAAGAAATAGAAAAATGGGAAGATAGCAGAATTAATGAAAAGAAAGAACTTCTTGCATATCATTTAACAGAACTTGTTCACGGCAAGGAAGAAGCGGACAAGGCTCAGCAATCAGCAAGAGATTTATTCAGCGGAGCAGGTAACAGCGAAAATATGCCTAAGACTGAATTGTCAGATAACGATTTTGAAACAGACTCAATCAGTATTTTGGATATTTTAATAAAATGCGGTTTTGCACAAAGCAGAGGCGAAGCTAAAAGACTGATTCAACAAGGCGGTATTACGGTTGATGACGAAACTGTAAATTCACCTCAAACTTCTTATTCAAAACAAGAATTTGCTGATAATTTTAAAATCGTTAAAAAGGGTAAAAAACATTTTAAAAAAGTTGTTTTGCAATAATGGATGCTTTTTTAGCTAACTCAGATAATTATTGTGGTGCAAAAAATTGCACCATACATTACTGACTATATGGTTAATGTTGCACAAGCAAGATTAAATAAAATTTTCAAAAACGGTGGAAAAACGGTGGAAAAATTTGAGCCTGAAACAAAATCTAATATAATACCATTTCCGAAAACCCGCACTGCAAGAGGGTAAAATAAAAAGCGGACGAGGAGGCTCGAACTCCCGACGTCAACCTTGGGAAGGTTGCATTCTACCACTGAATTACGTCCGCTTACAACTATATTAGAACACATTGGGAATGTTTTTTCAAGCAAATTATATATTAAACATTTGTATACAAATCATGTTCATACTCATCATGCCAGTGTTCGCATTCATCATTGTCATTTTCGTGTTCTCTGATATAATTTACGTGTTCAATTAGTCGGAGAGTCTTTTTACTTTCTTCTATCTTAAACACACTAATAAATGAAATTACTGCCAAAACAAACAGAATAGCAAATATTGAAATATATGCACTATTATGTGCAACATAGCTTTCTTCCGGTCTCAAATGGCTGAAATAATCTAAACATACGCCCACAACACTACCTAACACAGCGACAACAATATAAAATCCGCATGTCATAACACTAACTGCAGTATTTGCTACTTTTTGACCGTTATAATCATGTAATAGCGGGACTAACAAAGGCGATAAGCTTGCGCCAAAAGCTATTGTGCAGAAACCGAATGCTATAACAGGACTTTTTATATTAAAGCATACGCAGATTAGAACAAATCCAAATACTAAAAGAGTATTTAAACTTGATAATTTTAAAAATACTGTTCTTCTATTCAAGGACGCCTTACTGATAAATGCTATAATTGAGCCTGCAATTGCATACATCAGTCCCATTATTGATAAAACTGTTGCAGAGGTCATTACGTGCATTCCGCAAAAATCCTCTAAAAACTTTTTGCCTATAACAGTTTGAATAACATAATATAACCCATAGTTAAAACAAGCAAATGCATACAAAACCAAGTTTTTTTTATTTGAGAAAGTTGCCTTAAACAACTCAAAATCCATATGGACTGATTTATCCACTTCAACGTGTTTAACGGTTCTGTCTATTCCAATGAACAATAATGTGAGTATAGTTGTAACTCCGCCTGCGATAACAAAAGATTCTCTCCAACCAAGAGCGTGCATACATACAACAAGCGGCGCGTTAGCGACAATACCGCCTAAATATCCGACTAAAAGTATAAGAGATAACACAACTCCAAAATTTTTCTTTGGAACAAGTCTGCGTGTTTCGTTTATCATACCAAGATAAAACGAGGCTGAACCTAAGCCTATAAGCAATCTGCTAATATATAAAAGCGGTAAAGTTTGAGCAAACGGGAACAATAGACTCCCAACAAAGAACAATAATGAGCCGACTGTTACTACTCTAAAACCGCCAAAACGAGCAATCAAAACACCTATTACAAGCTGTCCTAAAGCATAACTGTACATAAATACTGAACCTAATGCAGTAACTGCCTGAGCTGTGGTTTGTAAATCGTGAGTGAGGGTATCAAACATTGCCCCCGGCACTGCAACTCTCTGCAAGTTCGCCATAAAGTATAATACTGAACCTAATATAACAAGGCAAATCTCAGCCCAAGGTTTTCTATTCATATCTCGCCTCCCTAACCTTGTTAATTATATTACTTCAAAAAATAATTACCACTAAAAAAAGATGTCCATAAAAGAACATCTTTTTTTATAAATACAATATAATCTTATTTTAAATATTGGCTTGCATTACAACTTTCGTAAGCATTTGCCAATGATGCCATCATGTCATAGTGTTCATTGCTATTCAAAGCAAAGACATCAGCAGCAGAATTGCAGTTGTTTGTGCTCATAAAGTCAGCATTTGTTGTCATCCAGCTCACAACAGCTTGTTTTACAGCACTATACCAGCTTTCAAGATTTATATTTTTTACAGGAGTATCAACATATTGACAATATTTGCCCATATTTTGTTGTTCTGTGTTACACAATAACAATTCTTCAATACCAACTTTATTATTACCTGTTTGATTAGCTTCAACGATTATTGTTCCGTTGTGTCCCCAAGTGGCATTATTCCCCAATAGTGTTTGTTCGTCTGTTAAAATGCCGCTTGTATTATCTCCGTGGTTTATAAGTATAAACTTATTATCGGTTGAACCGTCTTTGTTGACATTGAATAATAATCGCAGATTATTTTCTGTAGGATTAGAATACTCACTGCCGGCATAATAATTATTCAGTCTTATTGAATCATTTCCGCCGTTATCATATATGCGAACATTAGCGTAATCGCTGTCATAAATACAATATGTATCATTTGATGTTTGGCTTTGTGTTACTATAACATTACCGTCACTTGGAGAATCTCTATTAATAACAGCTTCAATATCTGCTCCGCCGTTTGTCAAGATTTGAGAATTAGAACCTGCATAAACCTTGCTTTTACCTGATGTAGCTTGAATATATGTAACAGAGTTCTTAACATAATCGTCTTCTGTTCCATTATATCCTATATATCTCAAATCAAGTTCACTTTGCACTCCGTTATATTTTTGAACGGTATATGTTCCGTAGCTCGTATTAGATTCAACAGACAAGTTTGGAGTAGAGCCTGAGATAAAGTTATCGTATGTAAATTCTGCGGATTTATGAGCTTTACCACCTGCTACATTGATGTCACCTTCTGTTTTTATGGTAATACCTGTACCATCTGTATTATAACCGAAGATTAGTTTATCAAAATAAATATCTTTAAATCTAATAATGTCGGTATTTGTGCTATCTGTGCTTGAGATAATTTCTGCTTTATCGGAAACATTTGTTCCTGCTTCATAATTTGAAGCCCCATTATTGATAGAATATTCAACAATATCATTACCTGAGAACAAATGATAAACTTGAGTATCACTTTTGTCTTTTGAATACACATAAACATCATCACCTTTTGTTCCGTAATGATGATCTTTCGCACCGTCATACCAGCAAATTTCTTCATACTCTCCTGATACAACAAGAGCTTTTAAGCTGCTATCACCTTTCGCGTAATCTTTTATAAATATGCTCTTTTTTACTGAGTCAGTTGTTACTGTAATTTTTAAATTATCGCCGACTACTTCATATTTGTAATCAGTACAGTTTTCAGGAATTACTATATAGTCCACTTTACCGCTGTTTGGAAGTATCGTGCCATCAGCTAAATTCTCAACTTTGATGTAGTTCAAATATGAGCTATCATCGTTTTCTGTCATACTTCCGCCAAGGACTATATACTGTTTAACTAAATCAGCAAGTTTATAAGCAGTACCAATATCATCATTATTTTTCTTAATAAAGAAGGTATCTTCTGTGCCATGATTTAAGAATGTGCTTCCGTAAGAAGTTGCTATTGTACCATCATCATTCCAATGTATATCGGATTCTTTTACAGTAATTGAGCCTCTGTCATTACCTTTATAATCAAAGAATACCATTTTGATATCGTTATCATCGGATTTTCTGAATTCCATTGAAATGTCTTCATTGTTATAGTTCAGAGTAAGATAAGTCAAGTAACTTGCACCATAAATTGTATCATCACCATCACCTACCGTGTATGTAAATCTTGCATTACGATTGCTATTACCGGAAGAATTATCATCTTTTGCAGTCAGATAATAGGTATCATCTCCTGCCGAAGAAGTAATGGTATCCTTCTCAATTGCACCATTTGTATAGATAATATCATTGTC
>OMPX01000090.1 GCA_900313115.1 uncultured bacterium | reverse complement strand
TCAATATCCTCAAGGGAATTGCCTGCTCTTTGTCTCGCTCCAAAATCAGAAGCGCCTATATAAACAGCATCAGCACCTGCATCAATTGCAGCTTTTGCTATCTCAATATTTTTTGCAGGTGCTAATAATTCTGTTTTCATTTTACTCCTTTAAAAAACCTCCCTTTTCAGGGAGGATTTATAATTATTTTTTTGCTCCTAATGAAGCATATTTCTTTTCGTTCCAGATATCAACAAGTACGGTACAGAAGAAAATACTTGAATATGTACCGATTGCTATACCTAAAATCATTGCTAAAACGAAGTTTCTTGTTGTAACACCGCCAAAGAAATATAATGCTAATAATGTAATCAATGTTGTAACAGAAGTATTGATACTTCTTGCTAATGTTTGGTTAACACTGAAGTTTATGATTTCACTGAACGACATTTTCTTTGCATAATATCTTAAATTTTCACGAACACGGTCAAATACAACAATTGTATCGTGTACGGAGAAACCGATTACAGTCAATACAGCCGTTACAAACAATGCATCGACTTCAACACCGAACAATAAACCTAATATTGAAAATACGCCGCACACAAACACAACGTCGTGAACAAGACCTAATATTGCAGCTAAAGCGTAGTCAAATTGGAATCTTACTGTCAAATAACAAATAATACCAAGTAGTGCTAATGTTACAGCGACCAATGAATTTGCGAACAACTCTTTTCCTAAAGTAGGTCCGACTGATGATATTTGGTCTAATTGAGCATTTTCAAATTGACTTTGAACAACTTTTGTAATCTTTGCATCAGTTCCTGAACCATTTTCAATAAATTTTGTTCTTATTGAAATCAAAGATTTAATTGCTGAATTTTCACTATTGTTAACGTTTATTATTTGGATTTCAGCGTTTTCAACACCTTGTTTTGCCAATTCAGTTCTTAAAACACCAAGTTGGTTGGTGTTAACATCCTGCTTTACACCATATTGCAAAATTGTACCGCCCGTATAATCAATACTAACCTTAACAGGAGTATGAGTCGGTGTTGCAATTGATGAATATATGAGTGAACCAACACACGGAATTAAAAACAAAGCAGATATGCATAAGCATAAAACCCTATATTTTACTATATCTAATTTTATTTTCATTTTTTCCCCTTTATAAATTTATTCCTAATCCAACACACCAAACTTGGCATTTTCTTTCTTAGATTCGGTAGCCTGATAAGCAGTACCGATTTCTTCTTGCTTTAATCCAAATAGCCAAGGTTTAGTAAGTGTTTTCGTGCCAAATATTAACAACATAAAGTTTTTGGTAACAGTAATTGCAGAGAACATTGAAATCATTACACCCAATGCCAATGTTAACGCAAAACCTTTTACAATATCCGTACCCTTCCAATAAAGAATCGCACAAGTAATAATGGTTGTCATATTTGAGTCAAAAATACTTGTAAATGCTCTGTCAAAACCTGCCGTAATTGCCGTATATAAGGTTCTTCCCGCTCTGAGTTCCTCTTTTGTTCTTTCAAAAATAAGGATATTCGCATCAACTGCCATACCAACAGAAAGTATAAACCCTGCAATACCGGCTAAAGTTAATGTAACACCTATCATCTTGAATAGGGCAAAAAGAATTATACCATATATACATAAAGCTATATCAGCAACAATCCCCGGAACTCTGTAATAGCAAAGCATAAATAACATAACAAGTCCAAGACCGATTATACCCGCAACTTCAGATTTTTGAATACTATCACTTCCCAAAGTAGGACCAACAGTATTTTCCTGAATAATAGTAGCAGGAACAGGGAGCGCACCGGCATTCAACAAATCAACCATTTCTTTTGCTTGTTGTGCAGAGAAACCGCCATTTTCTCCCCCGCCTGAGATTTGTGCTCTACCTTCTAAGATAGGTTCTTGAATAACAGGAGCTGACTGCATTTCACCGTTAAAAAATATCGCCATTTGCTCACCAACCATAGCTCTTGTAAGATCAGCAAACTTTTTTGTACCACTGGCATTAAATACTAAATCAACAACCCATTGACCTGTTTGAGAGCTTCCGACAGATGCTGAGGTTAAATCTTTACCTGTAAGCCCCGTTGGTCCCCAAACTTCTTTTTCTCCCGGTTTTGAAATTTTCTTTTTAAATTCCAACTCAGCTGTTTCACCAATCATTTTCTTTGCTTGATCTAAATCTGAAACATTTGGAATTTCAACTAATAATCTGTCTGTACCGACTCTTTGGACATGAGTTTCTGCTACACCTATTGCATTAACTCTCTTTTTAATAGCGAAAGTTAAACTATCCATCATTTCAGGTGTAATATTTGCAATAGTAGCAGTTTTTTGTGCCTGTAACTCTAATCTTGATCCGCCTACCAAATCTAAACCAAATTTAGTAGGTTTGCTAAAAAGAACAGAAATAGAGAATAGTACGATAGCAACTATTGCCCAAAACATAATGACTCTATTTTTCATCTACCTATTACTCCTATATAATTATTTACTTAATATCAAAATACTTTTTTACTACTGTCAATAATACAACAAACCTAATCCTGATTACAGATTAAATTTTTATACTATTTAAAACAGAAAATAATTCTTTCTTTTCTGCATCATCCAACTCGACTAATGGTCTTCTGACAAATTCTTCGATAATACCTTTTTTAGCAAGAGCTGCTTTTACCGGTACAGGATTTGGAGCCATAAACAACTTTTTCATAATTGGATACAATTTGTAATGCATATTGCGTGCAGACATAATATCACCCGTTTTAAAGTTTCTTATCATTGACTTTATTTCCGTACCGAATAAATGTGATGCAACAGAAATAACACCATGCGCACCTACTGATAACATTGGCAACGTAAGACTATCATCACCGCTATAAATAGCAACATCTTTTGGCAATGCTAATTTATAATCAGTTATAACATCCAAATCTCCAAAACTTTGTTTTATTGCCACAATATTTTCATATTTTTCAGTCAAATATTTAGCCGTTTCAACAGACATATTCACACCTGTTCTTGAAGGAATATTATACAAGATAACAGGAATATTTACAGCCTCAGCAACCGCTGAAAAATGGGCAATCATACCCTTTTGAGAAGGTTTATTGTAATATGGCACAACAGAAAGAATACCTGCTGCCCCTTCTTTTTCTGCACGTTTCGACATCATAACAGCAGTTTCTGTACAATTTGAACCTGTTCCCATAATAATTTTCTTTTTATTTTGAGAAGCATGATTAGCTGTTGATAAAATTTCTAACTCCTCATCATAAACAAGAGTTGGAGATTCACCGGTTGTGCCGGTTACAATAATTGCATCAGAACCGTGTTCAATAAGATGAGAGGTTAATTCTTCAACTTTGTTATAATCAACTTTACCGTTTTTATCAAACGGGGTAACCATTGCTGTTATAACCTCACCAAAATCATATCTCATAAAAACCTCCCTCTTTTTGAAACAATTGTAATACAAATAAATTGTATAGTGAATAAAATATTGAGAATAGCTTGTTTAATATGAAGAAATGTTAAGAAAATTACCCCCCGTGAAATCAAGCATCTCAAGATGTTTTTATATATATGGAGTATAGCACTCATGTGTCCAAATCATGGATGTTATACAAAGAGAGTAAAAAAATAAGAGAGAGAAAAATGACTCCTCCAATTGGTGTTAATCAAAATCAAGACATTCAAATTCCATTAAGACCGCAAAATGACGGTAGACCCGGAGCTACCAACACAAACAGCGGCAGTGGGATAATGACGCCTTGGAGCAGCAATTCAGGATATTCAAATAGTTTCAATTATGGATCTGCCTGGAACAGTTATGCAAATCATACAGGAAATAATACCGGTAGCGGTAATGTTGGTCAACCTGACGGAAATAATGACGGTGGTATGTCAACAGAAGAAGCTGTAAATATGGCAGCAGATATTACAGTTTCTCTTGTTGAAATTTTAACAGGGACTATTGGCAACAAAGAAAAAGGTAGTGCGGAAGATGTTGAAAAGAAAGAGGATACTGTTGCAAAAGAAACAGAAACAACTATAAAAAACGGTGATGACAAAATAAAAGCAAACTTCAGTGAAGTTCAAAGTATAATTTCTGACGGAATAACAACAATTGCCACTCTTGGTGACGATAATGAAGCTCAGATGGGAATCATAACTGATGCGCAAGAAATGATTACTGAAATTACAGATGCGATAGCTAGCGAATCTGAGGCTGCTCAAAGTGATGTAGAGCAACTAAATAGCATGGGGATATCAGATGTTAGTGTAGCTGAGATTCCAACAAGCGAAGCACCACCACAAGGTGGTGATGGAATAGACTCACCGGTATCAGATGATGGCAGTGGCAATGTTGGCAGCAACCCTTCACCTACAAATAACGATGGCAGCGGAAGCGGTGGCTCGCAGATAAACCCGAATGCAGGAGAAGCTGATTTAGCAAAACAAGAAGCCTTGTTAGCTGATTTAAACAAAAGAAATGAGAACATCACTGCCCTTGGCGGACAATACTCTGAACTTGGACAATCAATAGCAAATGCAATTGCTCAAATTACAAGTAATATTGAAGGTATACAATCTCAACAGACCAGCATGCAGGGAACGGTTCAAACTGCACAAAACACAACAATGCAAGTTGCACAGACTGTACGCACTTCAACAAATAAACAGACTACACAAATGACAGGAAGCGCAACACAACAGGGTGTTAAAGGCGGCATAAATGTTACAACATCCGCAACAGCAAGAACCGGACAAATCGCATTCCAAGCTGCAGCTGATGCAGCAAGAAGCAGTGTATTTGGCAGTGGAGCAGCGCCTGAATTAGAAAGAAAAGCACAAGTATGCGGGGAACAATCAGATTTAACGGGCAATTCGGATGGTGCAGCACATATAAACTTCCAAAACGTAACAGAAATCACAACTAAAGTAATCAATTTGGTTGAAAAAATTGCATCAGGCGAAGCTAATTGGCAAAGTCTTTCTTCTGATATCAATGGACTAATGGGAGATGCTGCAAGTATTGCACAAGATGCCATCAGTAGAGGGGGTATAAACACAGGGCAAGATGACGGAGGAAATCTCAGCGGTTTGCAAGGTAATCAAGGCAACCAAGGTGGTCAAAGTAATCCGGGAGTAACAGATCCAAATAAAAGACAACAGGCATAAAACAACTACAAATAGAACACAAAATTAATTATAAAGTCTGCGATTAACATATAAATCGTGGACTTTATTGCTGCTTGAGTTGTAGAAATACCAACTTCTTTTGCTCCGCCCGATGTTTCATAGCCCTGGGTTGCACAAACATCTGCAATTAATACTCCAAATACAAAAGCTTTAACTATACTTATATAAAAATCTTTTAATTTTAGCCACGCCCAAACAGATGCCACATATCTGTGCGGATGCAAGCCAATAGTCACATAAGCTACAAACATACCGCCCAAAATCCCGATAAGTTCTGCAATTATTGTAACCATAGGAACAGTTATGGCAGCAGATAATATTCGTGGGGCAAAATAAAATCCCACAGGATCAACTTTCAAAGTTTTTATTGCATCAACTTGCTCCGTAACCTGCATATTAGCGATTTCTGCAGAAATTGCAGTGCCTGCTCTTGCCCCGATAGACAATGCAACAAAAGCAGGCGCTATTTCTCTAATTATAACAACTGCCAAAGTTCCGCCGACATAGCTGTCTGCGCCACTCATTAAAAATTGTTTAGAAACTTGAATTGTTATTACTGCCGCAGCAACAAAAGATATTGTTAAAGATATCATCAGTGAATCATAACTTATGGCTGCTGCTTGAAAAACGGCATGTTTAAAACGCATCTGTCCTGAACAAATATATTTAACAGATGTAAACAAGTTCTGAACACATTTTCCTAAAAAACTAATCATATACAGGTGTGCACCAATGTTTGTATTTATCAACTTTACCTTTTACAACATCAAAATACAATTTTTGCAGTTTTGATGTAACAGGACCAATTTTACCATTGTTACCAATCATACGTCTGTCTACACTAGCGATTGGTGTTATTTGAGCACCTGTACCGCAAACAAACATTTCATCCATTATATAAAGTTCAGTTCTGTCAACAGGTCTGACAACAACTTCAAGCCCAAGCTCATGAGCAAGTTCAATAACAGTATTTCTTGTTACACCTACCAAAATATCATCAGTTGACGGAGTTGTAATAAGTTTTCCGTTTTGAACAAACATCAAATTCATAGCAGAACCTTCTGTAACTTGTCCGTCTTCTGATAAAACAATTGCATCATCAAAACCAAAATTATGAGCATCTGTTTTAATTAAAGCCGCATTTGCATACGCACCTGTAACTTTTGCTCTTGGCGGTATTGCATTGTCTGCTGTTCTTCTCCAACTTGAAACACAAACATTTAAGCCTGCTTCGGCATCATAATATGCACCGAATGGGGTCGTAAACAAGCAGTATGAATCTTCATTATCATATAACCCCGGACCGACTTTTATAGCAGATTTATACAGTGTTGGTCTTATATAAACATCTTGTTTATATTCGTTCTTTCTTAACAGCTCAACTGTCTGATTCATATATTCTTCAACCGTATACGGACTATTCATAAACATAATTTTACCGCTTCTGAGCATTCTTTCATAATGCTCTTTCATTCGGAAAATATACAACTGATTTTCTTCTTTATTATAATAAGCTCTAATACCTTCAAAAACACCTGTTCCATACAAGAACGCATGAGTTCTTACAGGAATCATAGCCTTATCAGCCTCAACATACTCACCATTTAAAAATACATATTCTGTCATAATCCCTACTCCTCCTTAAAAACTATTATAAACTCTTAAAATATTAATGCAAGAGAGAAATAAATTTGCAATTTCACTATGCTTGAAGTAAAATTAGTGTAAGTTGTACAACATTGGGGATTATATAAATGGAGCTTAATTTTCAAGATTTAATATTAAACTTATCAGGTTTTTGGTCAAAGTATGGTTGTGTAATCCAACAACCCTATGACACAGAAAAAGGTGCATCAACAATGAACCCTGCGACCTTTTTAAGAGCATTAGGACCTGAACCTTGGTCAACAGCTATGGTTGAACCTTGCAGAAGACCGACTGATGCAAGATATGGTGAAAATCCAAACAGGCTTGGGCATTATTTTCAATACCAAGTATTACTAAAACCATCACCTGACAATGCACAAGAATTATACTTGAGCAGTCTTGAAGCTATGGGAATTGACCTTTCAAAACACGACGTAAGATTTGTAGAAGACAATTGGGAATCCCCAACTTTAGGAGCTGCCGGTGTAGGCTGGGAAGTTTGGTTAGACGGAATGGAAATTACACAATTTACATACTTCCAACAAGTTGGCGGAATTGAAGTCAAACCTGTTGCTTTAGAAATTACTTACGGTTTGGAAAGAATCGCAATGTATCTTCAAAACAAAGAATCCGTATTTGATATAAATTGGAACAACAATCTTAAATATGGCGAAATATATTTACAAAATGAAATTGAACAATCAAAATATAACTTTGAATATTCTGATGGAAAAACCTTATTCACGTTGTTTGATTTATACCAAAAAGAAGTTGATAATTGTGTAAATGCAAAATTGGTTTTACCTGCGTACGACTATGTATTGAAATGTTCTCACACATTTAATCTGCTTGATGCAAGAGGTGTTATCAGCAAAGATGAACGTATAAACTTCATTAACAGAGTCAGAACAATGGCTGCGGCTGTTGCAGCTTTATATGTAGAACAACGTAAAGAATTAGGGTATCCGCTTTGCAAGAACAATAAAGAACTTGTTAATGCTTAACCATAAGGAAGTATAAATAGATGCAAAATAAACATATTTTAGGCGGTTTATTTACAAAACTGCTTACGAGAAAAAATCCTGAAGCAATGCTTGAAACAGCATCAAAGGCAGGTTTAGAAAAAACTCTGACTGCTATTGATTTGATTATATTAGGCGTTGGGGCAATTATCGGCTCAGGTATATTTGCAGTTGTAGGGATTGCTGCAGCCGGACAAGCAGGGACTCCGGGGGCTGGGCCTGCACTGATTATATCGATGATTATTGCAACAATCGCAAGTATCTTTTCCGCAATGTGTTACAGTGAATTTTCAACAATGATTCCTGTTGCGGGCGGTGCTTACACATATACCTTTGTTACGTTAGGTGAATTTTGTGCGTGGATTGTAGGCTGGCTTTTAACACTTGAATATTTATTTGGATATATAGGTGTAGCTTGCTCTTGGTCAAAATATGTTATGAATTTTTTACAAAGATTTTCTTTGTATCTACCAACTTGGATTACAAATCCTCCTGAGTGGCTAATAGATAACTACAATTCAGCAAAAAGCACAATTGAAGCTAATGGGGGAGATCTTTCATCAATCCCGCATTTTCTTGGAATACCGTTCTGTATAAATATTCCCGCTATTTTAATTGTTATAATGACAACGGCAATTTTAGTTAAAGGGACAAAAGATTCTACCAGAATGGCTGCGATAATGGTATTCGTAAAACTTTCTGTAATTGCACTATTTATAATATTTGGAGCATTTTGCGTAAGACCTGAAAATTGGACACCATTCGCACCAAACGGAATGAGTGGTATTTTTATGGGTGCATTCACAATTTTCTTTGCATACGTAGGCTTTGACGCATTAGCTACAACAGCAGAAGAATGCAAAAATCCTCAAAAGGATTTACCAATCGGAATTATTGGCTCGCTAATAATAACTACACTGGTATATATATCAGTTGCTCTTGTACTAACAGGTATATACAATACAAGCGGAAATGTAGCTCAAGGATTCATAAATGCACCATTAGCATTTGTTATGAATTTACACAATATTAAAATTGTACCTGAACTTATTTCAATTGGTGCAATTGCAGGTTTAACATCAGTGCTGATGGTTCTGCACTTGGCAACAACAAGAGTTTTATATGCAATGAGCAGAGATAATTTTCTGCCAAAAGTTTTTCAAAAGCTGCACCCGACTTTTAAAACTCCACACGTTTTAACACTACTTGTCGGTTTCTTATGTATCATAGGGACACTAACTTTTAATGTTAGCGATGCGGCAAATCTGTGCGTATATGGCACATTTGCATCATTTATAGTTATATGTATAGCAGTATTGATACTTAGAAAAATTGATCCGGAAAGACCAAGACCATTTAAAGTTCCTTTTTCACCTTGGTTTCCAATATTTGGGATAATCTGTTGCGGAGGCTTAATGCTTTATTCTTTTAATCAATTAAAAGATTCCTCAACATTATTTGGAATTTGGATTGTTCTTGGTATAATTATTTACGCACTTTACGGTTACAAGAAAAACCGTCAAGCCGAAATGAATAGTATAGAAGTAAAAGAAGATGATAAAGACCTTATTGCAAAATAATTTAATAACCAATTTATTAAAATGCAAAAAGCCTGATGAACTTATTGAAGCCGGTTCAAATTCAGGGTTAAAGAAGACATTAAATGTGTTTGATTTAATCGTAATCGGAATTGGAGCAGTAGTAGGGACAGGAATTTTTACCATTATAGGTATTGCGATACAAGGCGGAAAAGATATCGTTGGGGCAGGGCCTGCCGTTGTTATTTCAATGTTACTGGCAGCATTAGCAAGTGTATTTTCAGCATTATCATATTCTGAAATATCTGCAATGATACCTGTTGCAGGAAGTGCATATACATACACTTATGCAACAATGGGCGAATTTATGGC
>OMPX01000016.1 GCA_900313115.1 uncultured bacterium | reverse complement strand
AGCTTTAAAAAAGAAAATAAAAAAGATTATTTAATGATAGCCTTGCTAATATTAGGCGGAATTTTTTTATTTTGTTTGGGGAATAACCTATACTCAAAATGTTTTATAACAACAACCGATTCATTTGTTGAAGGGAAACTTATTTCCATAAATTCAAAAATTGCAGGTTTTGCGGTTCACGTATATGCCCAGAATGAGCAAGAAGTGAATAAAGGCGATTTATTGATGGAAATTGATTCAAGTGATTATGAAATAAAATTGCAAAAAGCGGAAAATGAACTAAAAGAATTACAAACTAAATTAAATCTTGCTCAAGAAGATGCACATGAAAACAACCTTGACGAAAATATCAATAGTCCTTTTAGCCATAATAGTTTTAAAGGATATGAAAAATTATATGGAGACGGAATCATTGAGGTAAAACCGCAAGAACAAAAATTGGCTAACAATCAAAATCAACAAAATATAAAGAAAGATAAAAACGAAGAAGAAGAAATCAATCCAAAAGAGATTGCAGAAAGAATAAAACAACTTGAGGCACAAATTGAGCAAATTAAATTAGATTTATCAAACACAAAAATATTTGCAAGCCAAGACGGAATTGTATCAGCCAACTCCACCCGTGAAGGAGATTATATAGAAGTCGGTCAAACCGTTTTATCAATTATTCCAAAACGTGTTTGGGTTAGCGCAAAATTCACAGAAGAACAACTTTCTGATATAACGGAAGGTCAGACGGTTATTGTTAAAATAAGCAAATATCCGACTAAAAAATTTAAAGGAGTTGTTGACAGTATTATCCGAACAGAAAAAAATAATGATAAAATCCCTGTAAGAATAATGTTTACGGAAGATTATTCGGAATATAATATAACTCCGGGGACTGCTGTTAAAACAATGGTTAAAATAAAATAATAATAAACTGTCTTAAAATCAAAAATCTTTTATTATAGCCAAAACTTGCGAAAACCACTTTTTTAAATTATTATTAGTATGTATTAAATGGTCAATATCATTATGAAAAGGGCTTTATTAAACTAAATGCAAGGACAGGTTTTTAAAATACACTCAGATTTTTATTATATTAACTCAGATAATAATGAGTATGAGTGTAAAATTCGTGAAGTTTTGAAGAAACAAGATAAAAAAATTTTAGTTGGCGATATTGTAGAATTTGATAACGGTTATATAACATCTATTTATCCAAGAAAAAACTATATTCCAAGACCTGCAGTTGCAAATGTTGATCAGGTTGTGATTGTTTCTGCCGTGAAAGAACCTGAACTCGATTTTTTACAGTTAAACAGATATATTGCTTTTGCCGAATATTACGGTTTGGATATCAAACTGTGTTTTAACAAAAACGATTTATCTTCTGATGATACTTTGATAGAAAAAGTTTTTTCAATCTATGAACCACTAGGTTATGACATAGTTTTTACTTCTGCACTTGAAGGGTTTGAGTTGGACTCTTTTTCTGAAATTATGGAAAATAAAGTATCTGTCTTATGCGGTCAGTCAGGAGTTGGTAAGTCAAGTTTGATTAATTCTTTAAATCCCAATTTCGAATTGAGAACGAAAAATGTTAGTGAAAAAACACAACGAGGTACTCACACAACAAGACATTGTGAAATTATGAAAGTATCTGATACAATAAAAATTATTGATACTCCGGGGTTTAGTAATCTTAAATTCGATTTTCTTTTACCAATTGATGTTGCAAAACTGTTTAGGGAATTTAGACCATATCTGAACACATGTAAATATCAGGATTGTTTGCATCTTCACGAAGATGGCTGTAGTATCTTAGAAAAACTTGATGAAATTTCAACAGCAAGATATTCAAGTTACGTTGCGTTTGTTGAGGAAGCAAAAGAATATAAGGAAAGAGTAAAATATCAAGGTAAAAAAACAGAATCACGATTTAAAGAAACTCACAACAAAACTGCCGTAAAAATAAGCGCTAATAAAAGACAAGGTTCTCGCAGAACTTTAAAACAAGATTTATATAAGGAAATGAATGATGAATAATTTAATCGAAAAAATAGACAAAAAATTAGAAGAATATATGGTAATTAAATATCCTGAAAGTATATTCAAATCAATGAAATATACAGTAACACTTCCCGGAAAAAGATTACGACCTGTAATGTGTTTGGAAGCTTGTCGAGTATTGGGTGGCGATATAGAAAAAGCAATGCCGACTGCTTGTGCGATAGAAATGCTGCACGCACAAAGTCTTATTCACGATGATTTACCGTGTATGGATAATGATGATTTCAGACGTGGAAAACCTTCAAATCATAAAGTTTTTGGCGAAGCTATTGCCGTTCTTGCAGGAGATGCTCTTTTGAGTTTTGCACCTCAAACTATTATTGAAAAATCTCAATTGCCGGCGCAAACCGTTGTTAAAGTTTTACACGAATTTGTTTCCGCAGCAGGTGCACATCAACTTATCGGAGGTCAGGTTGTTGACATCGAATCCGAAGGGGGTAAATATGGGGGTAAATACGGGGGTAAATATAGTGAAAAACATTTGGAGAACCCTAAAGAAACTTTAAAATTTATCCATACAAACAAAACTGCCGTTTTATTTAAATTGGCTCTTAAAACAGGTGCAATAATCGCAGGTGCAACACAGGAGCAGATTGATGAAATGGAAGAGTTTGGACAAAAATATGGTTTAGCTTTTCAGATTTATGATGATATTATGGATGAAATTGCTACTTTTGAAGAATTGGGTAAAACAATAGGTAAAGATAAAGAGGTTGGAAAACTCACGTATGTTACTTTATACGGGCTTGAAAATGCAAAAATAAAAGTTCATGAGTTAGCAAAAGATATTCATAAAATCACTGATAAATATAATTCCGAAATATTTAATTCAATTATTGACAAAATGGTAGCTAAAATTGAACGATAGAACATGTTACGACATGTAACAAAAATTTTAATCTCTGAAATCATGCGAAAAATAAATACTTTACATGATTAGGAGAGCGTATCATGTTTCAAATACAAAATACACCACAAACACAAGCGGCTGATGCTCCGAAACCAAAGCAGGCAGAACAAAAAGAAACGACTGCGCAAGAGTTTCAGAATACTATTTTCCAACAATTTGGAGATAAAGTTTCTGCAGGTGTAATCAGTCAAATTTACAACAATAATGATACAAATCATTCAGGTGGTCTTGATGGCACTGAAAAAGCAAACGCACTGGCTGAAGTCAATGCTTATATTACAAGCGCAATCAATAGTGCAGCTTCAGATAATCAGCCGAATCTTGCACAAATGAAAAAAGATTTTGATGAAGGTGTTCAAGCTTTCCAAAAAATGACTCCTGAACAACAAAAAGCATCTATCGAATCTGATTTAAAACAGCTGTTTCCGGATGGCGTGCCTGAAGGATCAAAGATAACTGATTTATTTGATTTAGAAGCACAAGGTGTTCCTCAGGATGTAATAAATCAGCTTCAACAATATTTAGATGAATATATCCAAAATCAAAATCAATAAAGTTGGCAAAATGAAAATTTATAGAGGAAAAAAGACACTTTCTAAAAAAGAAAGTGTTTTTTTATAGGTTTTTTTCAAAAAATATGATAAAATAAAGTTATGAGTTTCGGTCAAGATAATAATTATAATTCGGATTCAATTTTTAGTAGTGAATTAAAAAATAATTCTGATACGACTGTTCCTATAATGCCGCCTGATATCCCTAAACCATCAAGAGAATCTGCAGGCATGATTGAAGGTCTTGTTGACAGGTTAATAAAAAAACCTCTTAAAGATTCTGCAAATAAAAAAGAAAAAACAGAATTAGAAAAAGTTGTTAAAGAAAACGAAGAATTATTTAAAATACTTATGAAATATGGCTGCGAACTTGTTATGCAAGAAGATGGGGCTATTATAAATTACCCAAAGATGAAATTGTCTGGCAAAATAATTGTAAAAAATAATCAAGTAGAGTTTGATGAAGATGTAAAAAAGATTTTTCAATATATTGCACAATTCGAAGCCAAAAGCGGCAATTTAGAACAAATAATTGATTCTTATGAAGCTCAGCAATTTTATCCGACAGGAAATTTAGAAAAACAAACAGTTACATATCAAGGAAAAGAAGTAGAAGTAATGGTCGGGACTTTTATGAATCCTCAAAAAGAAATAAAAAAAGTTTATATTTATAATGGAAGAGAAATTTTCCCCGAATAATATTTTATCCCTTTAATTGTATAATATAAGCTGTTGCGAAAGAAAAATAGATAAACAGACCAATAACATCAATAGTTGTAGCAATAACAGGACCTGATGCAATTGCTGGATCAACCTTCATTTTTTTCAAAACAAACGGAGTTAACGTGCCAATCAAGGTTGCACAAGTCATATTGATAGCCATGGAAAGACCAACAACAATACCTAACCCGACATGATGATGCCATCCCCATGTAACTGCCATAACAAGTATTCCAAATAACGAACCTATCAGAAGTCCAATAACAGATTCTCTCATAATATGATGAAATGCTGATTTTAAAGTCACCTGTCCTGTTGATAAACCACGAACCATAAGAGTAATACTTTGCGTACCGATATTACCGCCTAACCCTGCAAGCAAAGGCATAAATATGGCGATTACAGGCAATATCTCTAAAGTATGGTTAAAATGATTTGCAACATTCACTGCAATAAATTCACCTATTAAAGTAATAAATAACCAAGGTGTACGAGCCTTTACCGCATGGAAAATATTACCCGTCAAAATATCGTCTTCATCCTCAACCATTTCAGTTGCGATACCTGAAGATGTATAGATTTCTTCTGTTGTTTCTTCTTCCACGATATCCTGAACATCATCCCAAGTTACAATTCCTTTTAATCTGTTATACAAATCGACAACAGGCAGGGCATTAAATTGATACTTCATAAATTCATCGGCAATATAATCTTGTCTGTCATCAACGTGTAGTTTTACTATATCACGTATCATTATTTCCGTAATTTTTAATCTGACAGGTGATGTTAAAAGTTTTCTCAAAGACACAACACCGAGCAGATGGTCTTGTTTATCTACAACATAGACATAATACAAATCTAAGTTATCTTTTTCCGCTTTTATTCTTATTGTTTCCAAAACATCTTTTACATCAGATTCTGCACTAACCGTAAGCACAACAGGGTTCATAATACCACCGGCAGACTCTTCATTGTAGGTCATCAGCTCTCTGACTTCTGATGAAAATTTGTGAGGAAGCTTATCTAAGTATTGTTCGGATTCATCTTCTTCCATATCGCCCAAAACGTCAGCAACTTCGTCATGAGGCATCTTTGCGATAAGTTTTGATGCAAGCTCCTGATCAATAACACCCAACAATTCAACCTGAAGCTGTGCAGGTAAATATTCCAACAAATCTGATGCTTTTTCATCTTCCAATAGATTAAAACAAGATAAGCGTTCATTTGAGCTAAGTTCAGCAAAAATATCTGCCAAATCGGCAGCGTGATAACCGTTGAGAACTTCCTTCAACTGTTTCGTATTCTCATCGTCTATTATTTCACGTATTCTTTCTACTATGCTTTCGACGTTTATCATACCAAAATTATACAATAAATTTTTTTCTAATAGAACATGGAAAGGGGTAAATATTTAAAGGTAAATATTTGAAGGTAAATATTTACTCCTAAATATTATAATAATTTTATGTATATTTTCACAGGTTTAATTCTGTCATGTTTTCTTATATCAAGCTTGTTTTGAAACGGAGAAACAAAAATAACCGTATTCAATTCTTTTTCTTTTATGCAATCAGAGATATCAATTTCTGCTCTTGAATGTGTTTTATCTAAATCAACATTATAAATCTGACCATTAATGTCAATCTGAATATTTTCCATTCCCATACGGTTAGGAATAGTAATTATTGCATTCTTTTTAGGAGCATAAAAACAAACAGGAACAGAATGTTTATAAAGCTCTATCGGTTTTGTACCAAGGCAAATACCGTTATAATAATGTTTTAAGATTGTTTCAAAAGACATTTTGCAATCTTGTGCCATATATTTTGCACCGTACTGACTCAAACCACATCCATGCCCAAAACCACCGCCATAAGCAACAACTTCATCCCAATCCGCACTATTTTCAGTATTATTCTTATTATTTACCCCCTTACACTTGAAAACAACATTAGCACTTGGAAGTGCTTTTCCGTCTTTTGTGAATAATCGTCTTATGACAAGCTCTTTTCCTACCGTATAAATTGCCCTATCTGTTTCAATTTCCATAAAAACAATCTTACCCGATACACCTCTTTGAGTTACTCTTATACTTTTTAATTTTCCAAAATCATCAGGATTAGTCAATCTTGGCTCTACAAAGCCTGTTTTTGACTGAACAACAAGATTATTTTTCAAAACCCTTTCCAATTCATCTTTTGTCCAGCTTCTTGTCCAACGATATAACGGAGAATGAATATCATAAGATAACGGTTTTGTAGAATAAAATTTATAAGCATCCTCTTCATTATCTAACGGCTTAAACTCAGGTAAATCAGGTTTTGCAATAAGATAAGGTTTGTTTGGCGACGGAAACTGTTGAGTAACCGGATCAGAAAAAGTTTCTGAATAACATTCCGTATAACCGCCTGCAGTAGAAGAAAATACTGCCACAATCATTTCATCATTATAAAGAGCTACAATCCCGTGTGTTTCATCAATAGCCTTGTTTGCAATATCAGATTCTCTGTTGTAACCGTGATAAACCTGACTTGCTACACTATCTACAACATCATACGCTCTCGACATTTTTGTGCGTGGAGTGAGCGAATAAACTCTTGCTGCAACAGCCTGCGATTTTAATGCTTCAAACCCAAATGTCACAGGCATCTCACAAGGCACAACTCCTTTTAAATAATATTCAACATCTAAACAATCTACCAAATAAAATTTATCAGGTTTGTTTGGCACTGAAATAAATCTAAATTCACCTCTGTACAGAGCAGGTTTTCCGCCTCTTATTAAACCTTGTATTCCTATAACACCATTTGGACATATTATTGAAAAATCTTCATTTATTTCAAAAACAATATCTTCTGAAGTCATAGTGTCCGAATAAGATAAAATATATTTACCCTCTTCTTTTTTAATTGATAAAAATTTACTCTGAGGCAGATGTAATATTTCATTGTTTTTATTATCTCGTACAACAAGCTCTTCCGTTCCGTATATGGTTACATCACTTTTTTCTGTGGTTGTGTATTTACTGTCCATAATACAGACTTTTACCATTGCGTTTGACGGATATGAATATGCTGTTTGGGTATTAAGTATACCTGCCAAAATCATAAAAAAAATAAATAAGATATTAAAATAAGTTCTCTTCATAAAAAAATTCTAGCATAAATAGAGGTAAAGGGGTAAAGAGGTAAAGGGGTAAATATTATATTGTACATAATCTGAACAATATAAATCGGGATGACTGGGGTAAATGTTATATTGTACATAATTCGAATATTAAAAATCGGGATGACTGGGGGTAAATGTTATATTGTACATAATTCGAATATTAAAAATCGGGATGACTGGGGTAAATGTTATATTGTACATAATTCGAATATTAAAAATCGGGATGACAGGATTTGAACCTGCGACCCCTTCGTCCCGAACGAAGTGCGCTACCAAGCTGCGCTACATCCCGAAATTTAATACGTTACTATAATATTATATAATAATTACACATAATTGTATCATTAATTAGCAAAAAATTTTTTTATACGTATTAAATCAATATGCATATTTATTCTAATCCAATATTGAATCAACCAACATTTACTCATCATTCAACAATAAATAGTACGGATGACTATGAGTATTATACAACTACGATGTTGTTTCGTGATGATTTAGATTGGGATGGACTGATGAATTTAATGAGGTATAAATATAAAAATACTGATAAAGTAAATATGATTTGCCATGCCTGTTCTGATGGAGAAGAAACTTATTCTCTCGCATTAAAAATTAAACAAACATTTGGAAAAGATTCA
This sequence comes from uncultured bacterium, assembly GCA_900313115.1. Lineage (GTDB taxonomy): Bacteria > Cyanobacteriota > Vampirovibrionia > Gastranaerophilales > Gastranaerophilaceae > UBA2883. Next base: position 10,278 of record OMPX01000016.1, on the reverse strand, counting down.
AATAAATTTTTACCTATTATTGCAAAGGATATTGACCACGATAATATAATAAGAGCAAAACGAGGTAATTATAAAGTTTCAGGAACAGAAATAGAACGATTAGAACAACACGCAGGAATTAACTTAAACAAATATTTTGATATTCTTGATAATTATATGATTTACGATACATATGCAAAACCAAAAGATAGTTTAAAACAAGATATTTGTTTTAAACAAGGAGATATTTTAGATGATATAAAAAATATTCCTAAAGAAAATACTGTTCTGTTTTGTCGAAACTTTATTCCATACTTACCGCCTAAATCTCAAGAAAATTTGATAACACAATTAGGCGAACGCTTAGCTCCATCCTCTTTGCTTGTGCTGGGCGAATTTGATATGAGATATGATACCCCAAAACTGCTTTCTCAAAACGGATTTGAACAAACTGATATAAAATATGTGTTCCAAAAGAAATCTAATACAGAGTAATTTCTATTTGACTTCCCAAACTGTTCCGTCTTTTGAATCTTTTAAAATAATTCCTTTTTCATCAAGAGCAATTCTTATTTTATCAGCCAAATCCCAATTTTTTTCTGCTCTTGCCTGTTTTCTGTCCTCAATAAGTTCTTCCATTGAACCATACGATTTACCAATCTTAGCATTTACCCCCGATAAAACTTCTTTTATTTCACTTTCAGATAATGTAGCTTTCTCAAAAGTAAATCCTAAAGTAGTAGCAAGTTTATACAAAACAGTATAAGCTATTGTTCCTTCATTCCCCCCTGCTCCTTTATTTGATTTTGTAACCAAATCAAATAAAACAGCAAGTGCTTTTGACGTATTTAAATCATTGTCCATAGCTTCAACAAATTCTTTATATTCAGGTGTTGTTGTAATATCTATAGATTCGTCAACTTTACCTTTAACATTGGTTAATCTTTTTACCCCTGCTTGTGCTGATTGAAGCGCTTCATCAGAAAATTCTACAGGCATGCGGTAATGATTTGTAAGAATGAAAAATCTTATTGTATTTGCATCATAATTCTTCAACATATCATCAATCGTTAAGAAATTGCCTAAAGATTTTGACATTTTTTCTTTATTTATGGTTACAAAACCGTTATGCAGCCAATAATTGACAAACTTACACCCATTTGCACATTCAGATTGTGCTATCTCATTTTCGTGGTGAGGGAAAATCAAATCTGCCCCACCTGCGTGAATATCAATTGTTTTACCTAAATATTTTCTGCTCATTGCAGAACATTCAATATGCCACCCCGGACGACCAACACCCCAAGGTGAATTATAACCAAATTTTTCGTCCTTTTTCCATAGTGCAAAATCAAGCGGGTCTTCTTTTTGTTCCCCAACTTCTATTCTTGCTCCGCTCTCTAATTTATCAATAGGCTGTTTAGATAACATACCGTAGTTAGAGAATTTTTTTACCCTAAAATAAACATCTCCACCTGCTTCATAAGCATAACCTTTTGCTATTAAATCTTTTACTATTGAAATCATCTCACCTAATGTCTTTGTCGCAAACGGCTCAATATCAGGAGGTAAATTATTCAATTTATTCATAGAATTAGTAAACTGTTTATACCAATATTGAGAAACTTCTTCAGGAGTTTTACCTTCTTTCTCAGCTTTTTTTAGAATTTTATCATCTACATCAGTTACGTTTCTGCAATATGTAACATCATACCCTTTAAATTTCAGATATCTGTATAAAACATCCCAAGTAATATAACATCTTGCATGTCCCAAGTGAGCATAATCATATACTGTCGGTCCGCATACATACATTTTTACTTTATTTTCTTCGATTGGTTTAAATTCTTCTAATTTATTTGAGTATGAATTAAACAGTTTCATCATAATATCCTTAATTATTTTGTATTCGCTGCAATTATAATAAATCGAACAGGAGTAAATGTAAATCAGATAAAATTATAATTACTACGTTCACTCTTTCCCAAAATATAATTTATGTTAATATCTGTTTTATAAACTATTCACTATTTACTTTTTATGTTAAAATTAAAACAATATTGAGAGGATAGTATGACTTTAGAACTAGAACAAAAACAAGGTTTAATTGCAGGTGACGGACAATTACCTGTAAAAATGGCACAACAGGCAAAAGAAAACGGATTTGAAATCGTTTGTATTTCACTTTCAGATGATAATTACAGAGATTTGAAAAAATATTGTTCAAAAGTTTATTCTTGCGCACCGGGAGAACCTTTAAAAATAGAAAAAATCCTAAAAGACGAAGAAATTAAACAACTGACTTTCTTAGGCAAAGTTAGTAAAAGTATTTTAGTTAAACGTCCTAAGTTTGATAAAAAAGCTATTGAATTTTTTAAAAAAGCAGTTCGTCTTAATGATGATAAAGTTATGCTTATGATTATTGAAGAATTGGAACAAATTGGTGTAACCGTTCTTGACCAAACAATTTTTATTAAAAATTTAATGATTCCGTCAGGTGTTTTAGGTAAAGTCCAACCAACGAAAGACCAGATTGATGATGTGAATTACGGTTATGAAATTGCAAAAGAAATCGGAAAACTTGATATTGGTCAATCAGTTATAGTAAAAGATAAAATGATTATGGCTGTTGAAGCTATTGAAGGTACTGACAAATGTATAGTCAGAGGCTGTAAACTCGCAAAAAAAGATGCCGTAATTGTAAAAGTTGCTAAACCTAAACAAGACAAGCGTTTTGATATCCCTGCAATCGGATTAAAAACTTTAAAAACTATGCAAAAATGCAAAGCTAAACTTATTGCTGTTGAAGCAGGTGAAACTATTATCGTTGATCAGGAAAAAACTATACAGTATGCTGACAAACACGGTATCGTTATTATGGCAATATAATAAATGGAAAATGGAAAATGGAAAATGGAAAATTTAAAAAACTTTTCATTATTACGGGTGAATATTCAGGGAGTATGCATGCCGTAAAAGTTGTAGAATGTTTAAAGGCACAAAATCCTGAATTAGAAATTGAAGGTATTGGAGATGATAATCTCGCCAAAGCCGGTGTTAAACTTTTCGAAAACCATTCTAAAATGTCTGCAATGGGACTTACACCGAAAATTTTGTATAACCATATTATGTTAGGCAAACGATTGGTTGATTATCTCACCAAAGAATATAAGCCCGATTTAGTTTTATTAATTGATTATGGTGCATTTAACCTCAGTATTTCAAAATTTCTTAAAAAACATAATATAAAAACTTTTTATTACATACCGCCACAAGTTTGGGCAAGCAGAAAATGGAGAATAAATACTATTAAGAAAAATATTGATAAAGTCTTATGTATTTTTCCATTTGAGGTTGAATTATACAAATCCTACGGAATTGACGTACATTATTGCGGACATCCGTTAGTGAAACAATTACCCGAAAAAGCTGACCGTGATGAATTTTTTGAAAAACACGGACTTGATAAAAACAAAAAACTTGTTTCCATCTTCCCCGGGTCAAGGGTTTTTGAACTCAAATATTTAATGCAGTTATTTATAAAATCTGCAAAAATCTTACAAAAAAATCATCCTGATATTCAGTTTGTTATTTCACACGCTCCAAATTTATCAGAAGAAAATTATAATAAATATTTAAAAAATGATTCAACTTTTAAAATAATTAAAGGTGAAAATCAAGCACTACTCAGTATATCTGATGCACTAATATTAGCCTCAGGAACAGTGGCGCTTGAAGCTACATTATATCAAGTACCAATGATTATTTCTTACAAAGGACCATGGTTGTTCTATTTTATATACTTGCTTGTAAGATGTATAAAAAGAGTATCGCTACCTAATATTATTATGGACAAATCCATCGTTCCTGAACTCCTTCAAGGAAAAGCAAGAACTAAATATATTGTTCATGAAATAGAAAAAATATTATATGATGAAGAATATCGACAAAATTATATCAGTCAACTTGGCGAAATTAAATCTAAATTATCTGAAAAATACTCCGCTCAAGAAGTCGCAAACGCAATTGTTGAAAACATTTAGCATTTTATCCTCTAAAAATATGATTTTTTATATAAAATTTAAAAAATTATAAAATTTTTTCGTAAAATATTAATATAAATGTTGACAATGAAAAATAATTCATTAAAACATGAACAAAAATTACCATAACTTGAATTAACACAACGAAATTCGAGAGAAAAGACCGGTTAACCAAATAATCGGTCTTTATTTTATATATTTACATTCAGCTCAGGTGTTCTACGAAACCAAGTCAACTGACGTTTTGCATATCTTCTTGTGTTCATTTTTAATTTTTCGACAGCTTCTTCTAATGAACATTTCCCATCAAGATATTCTATCATTTCTTGATAACCAATAGTACCCACTAAATTTTTTATTCTTCCGTGTTTGTTTAAAAGATATTTTGTTTCATCAAGAATACCATTTTCAAGCATTATATCCACACGCTTGTTAATCCTGTCATACAAAACCTCTCTTGATTCAATTTTAGGGAACAGCCACTCTACATCATATTCAGGCTCTTTGAGTCCGCAAGCCTCACTGAACGGTTTGTCAAGAGTCCGTATAACTTCTAAAACTCTTACTAATCTTACCTTATTATTCGGGTGAACTTTCTTCGCATAAACAGGGTCTTTTTTACATAATTCTTTATATAAATTTTCGTTGGAAATTTGTTCTAATTCTTGCCTTAATTCAGGTTTACAGTCAATTTTAGGAAGTGCATAATTTTCTAAAAGTATCCTGAAATATAAACCGGTTCCGCCTGCAACAATAGGGAGTTTTCCACGTGAGATGATATCATTTATCTTTTGCTCAGCCTCTTTTTTAAAATCTGCAACAGAATAATCATATTCAGGTTCAACAACATCTATAAGATAATGAGGTATCCCTTCTCTTTCTTCAACAGTTGGCTTGGCTGTAGCGATATCAAATCCTTTATACACAAGTCTTGAATCAGCAGAAATTATTTCGCCATCCAATTCTTTTGCCTTTTCTATCGCAAGCTTTGTTTTACCGCTCGCTGTAGGACCTGCTATCGCTAATACTTTTTTCTTCTGCATTTTACTCCTTGAGGATTTTAAGGGTATTTTTCTTATTTTACCTATTTATCCCCCTTTTTACTCATTTACCCCTTTACCTCTATGCTATCCAACCGTCTTGTTCAGGTTCGATAAATTTGTGTTTGTAATATAAAAAGATTGCATAAAAATTTAAAATTAATAAATATAACGAGCAAATATTTAATAAGAATGCAATAAATCTAAATGGGCTGAGCAATACAATAAATATTGCAAGTAAATAATTTAATAACATAATCATTAAATAAACACAAAGCGCATTTGGAAAATCTGTAAATATTTTCTTGATTGATGTGAATAAAGAGATAAAGAAATGTTTTTTTGTATAAATTTTTTCAGGTATCCATAACATGATAAGAAAAGTAAATGCCTGTGTTGTGAATAAAAAGAATCTGCACCACGCTTTCAAATGACCTTGTTGAACAGGATTAAGATTATCCATAATCATATCCATTTGGTTTGGAGCAGCCAATATCATAAAGAAATCATTTGCACTGATTCCAAGCTGATCAATTCCGCAAATCAGTTTGTCTGCTGCAAAAAATGAACCTATAATTATGAGTGTTGCCATAATGAAAAATAGTATAAACATTCCGAAAAATGACAGATAATATTCGCCTATTCCTGAATAGAATGCTGAAAAACCTGATTTTATTGTTATTTTTTCATCAGGATTATCGGCATTATGTTTTATACTATGAAAAAATCCTGCTCCGAATGCTGAAGATAGCATTATGACTATTAACAAAGATAAAACTCCGTTTATTCCTATCTGACCTGCAATAATCATATACATAGAAATTATGAATATAGACATTAATAAAAGTGTTAATAACATAAAATTGTTTGCTAACGGAAATGCTTTGACAAAATATGATACAAAGCATCTGTCTGATTTAAACCAATCTATTAAATTTTTACAAAATACAGCAATTTTTTCTATCATTTTATTCTCTCCCGAATTATTTTTTTTATTATTTTTCTAAAACGGTATTTTCTTCTTTATTTACCTTTTTATCGTTTAGTTTTCCTTTTCTTTTCTTTCTTCTCATTAAATCAACAAACGCTTCAAGTCTGGTAATATAACCGGCTCTTCCTGTTTGTTCATCCATAATAAGAGCTAAAATAGGAATATCACAATCTTCTCTCATTGCAGGGAAGATATTTTGCGACATAATTTCAGGCATGCATGTAAACGGACTGACGTGAATAATGCCATCAATATTTCTTTCATCTGCGTATGCTACGTCAGAAATACATTCAAGTGCGTCCCCACCAATATCTCTCATAAGATATGGTTTTGCTAATCTGTTTGCACGTTCTAAGTGAGTTTCACCTTTTCTGAATGCTTTTGGAATAATAGCATCTTTCAAGAAACTGCTCACAGTTAGACTTCTTCGTGTTTGTACTCCCATTCTGCCTAATTCTTTTTCAAGATTTTGGTTTGAAAATTCGTCATTTACAAGGAAAATTTCGCCTGTTATATCTACATTCAAAACCTCTCTGTTTTCATCAATTTTTGTAGAACGAATTAACTCAAGACCTTTTTTGTAAGCTTTTTTCAAATCAGAAGTTTTGTCTGCTGTTTTTACAAGATTGAGAGCTTTTTTATAATTTTTTTCAGCTTCATCCTGCTTAATTTCTCTTGCTCTGTAATATGATAATTCTTTATCTAAATCATCAATAACAAATATTTTTCTGATACATATATTGAGTGTTCTGATAATTTGTATAGGATTATTTTTTCCTGTTAATTCTACCAAAAATTTGTATAAACCTTTAAACCCGTCATATAGTGAAAGTTCAATATAGTTAGCCTTATAGCCTAAATCAGTAAGAGTTTCTTTTATGTTGTTTCCATATTCTCCCAATCTGCATATCCCGGGAGATGTAATCATAGCAACATAATCAGCACCATTTTCTATTGCTTCAATAAAATTACCCAATATGAGTTTATAAGGTAAACAAATAGCTTCCGGCGAATGTTTTGTACCAAGTGATAGTGTTCTTTTGCTTGTATAAGGCGGAACAAGAGGTTCTACCCCGATTTTTCTTAAAGCAGATGCCCAAGCTATTGAAATTGTTCCCATGTGAGGGAATGCTACTTTTATTTTCTTTTTATTTTTTGCCATTTTTTAAAATCCCTTTTAGTATCTATATTATTTTACAACAAAAGAAAATTATAGTTTAGCAAACAATGTTCAATAAACTATATATTAATATCATTAATTATTTTTAACTAAATATTTATATGTCACTCATTATAAGAATGATTAACTAATTCAAAACCGAATTTATTTATTTTATTACCTAAATCTTTATCTTGAGTTATTAAATATTCATAATGATGGCTATCATTGTTTAGTTCATCATATTTACAAGGATGAATTAAAGCTTCTGCCACACAATCATTTTTGAGAGCTTTTAGTCCATATTCAATTGTTGTGCTATCCATCATGCCTGTATAACCAACTCCTATTAAAAAATCATTGGTTTTTAAATCATATTTTTTCAAGACTTGTTTGTTAATTATTGTGAAAGTATTTAATAAAATTATTTTAAGTATATTTACAAAATATGATATATTAAGATGTTTTTTTAAAGATGGAATTAAATAAGGTTTTTCATATTGAGTTCTTATATACGGAATATTATATTCTTTAGCCAGTTTTACTGTTAATCTAAATATATTAGGTATTGCATGGGTATGAACGTGTGAGTCAATATGATCAACCTTTGTGAGATTCATAATTTTTTCTATTTGCGCACGGAACTCTTGTTCTACCTGAGCCATAAAATTTTTATCAAACGATTTTAGAATAAGTGCAACATATCCGTTATTAAAATTCCCATTATCATCCGTTAATAAAGGACAGTGTGTTAATGACTTTCCTTCTATAATATTAAGATGAATACCAACAGACATATTCGGACATTGAGGAATAATCTCATTTATTGCTTCCTCAAAGTTTTCGCCGTTAGCACACAAACTTGCTGAGGTTAAAATCCCATTATTAATTCCGTTCAATACTGCTTTATTATAATATTCGGACATTCCAAAATCATCTGCATTTAAAATAAATTTTTTATTCATTAACCTTGCCTTATTTCTTTGAATATTATAATATAAACAAAGAGGGAGAGTTTAAAATGACATCCAGAACCATTCCAAAATTGGCAATAATAATTCCTTGTTACAATGAAGAATTATGTGTAAAAACAACAGCAGAAAAATTATTAGAGGTTATTAATACATTAGTAGAAAAAAAGAAAATAACTCCTGATAGTTATTTATATTTCGTAGATGACGGTTCAAAAGACAAAACTTGGAGTATTATAGAAGAACTTCATAAATCTAACACACTTATTAAAGGTACAAAATTTATCAGAAACTTTGGAAATCAAAGAGCTTTAATTGCAGGGCTGGAAAGCGTTAGAGAAATAGGTTGTGATTGTGTTGTATCAATTGATGCCGATTTACAACAGGATGAATGGGCTATTGAACAGTTTATTGATGAATATATGAATGGTTATGATATCGTTTTGGGTATCAGAAATGACAGAAAAACAGATTCTTTCTTTAAAAAATTTACGGCAGAAGCTTTCTATAAAACAATGAAATTACTCGGTGCAAATATCCCGATGAATCATTCTGATTACAGATTGGTAAGCAAACGTACATTAGATATTATGTCTGCTTTTTCAGAAAAATTATTCTTTTTAAGAGGATTTTTTAATGAAATTGGGCTTCCAACAACTCATGTAAATTTTAATGTGAAAAAACGTATGGCAGGTTGTTCAAAATTTAATTTCCCATCACTTATGGCGCTTGCGCTTAACGGTATAACTTCATATAGTGTTGTTCCTCTTAGATTTGTGGCTGTGCTGGGATTTTTTATGGCTTTATTTGGATTTGGCATTGGGATTGAAACTGTTATAGAAAAACTATTTTGGCACAATTCTCCAAACGGATGGGCAACTAATATTATTGTAATGAGTGCATTTGGTGGTATTCAGTTATTCTGTTTGGGAATTATTGGGGAATACGTTGGACAATTATACAGAGAAGTTAAATCAAGACCAAGATATATTAAAGATATTGAATTACTTTAATTTTTTTTAAATGCAAAACACTTGAATAAAATATATGTAGAAACAGATACAACAAATAATGCTATAAATTGAGCAATATATACGTTTTTAATAAAGTATCTGACAAAAATTTCAAGAATAATAACATTTAAAAAATAACTGATTGCCCAGGTTGTACAACATTTTAAATATTCTTTTAAATAATTACCTTTTGTGCAAAAAACAAAGAATTTTTGATTAAAATAAGAAATTACTGATGATAATGACCATTGTAAAAATACACAAAGTTGATAAAAATTATTACCTAATATAAACACAAATAATGCATAGATTAAATATGAAATCAATGCATTTATACTTCCGATTATTAGAAATCGTATTACATCAGGTAATTTAAACCATATATTCATAAATAAAGTATAACATAAAGGCTAATTATAGTTTATCGATATAATAAATAATATAGTTATATATAACTACTTAAAATATTATAACTATTCCTTTTATAAAAAATAATTAAATTCATTTTAAAATATTTAAAAAAATTCTTTATACTAACGATTCTTTGCTATAATTCACCCAATAAATACGATATAGAAAAATTATTAAAACATATAGAAGATTAAAAAAGTCCGAGAACAAATCTCGGACTTTTGCAAATATATATTCGGATAATAAAAGAGATAAACACAATTTACCTCTACATTTACCCCTAACGTTTTGAGAATTGGAATCTCTTACGAGCTCTTTTTCTACCGTATTTTTTACGTTCTTTTACTCTTGCATCACGAGTTAACAAACCTTCTGATCTAAGAACTGTTTTGTATTCTTCGTTTGCTTTAAGTAAAGCTCTTGCAATACCGTGTCTGATAGCGCCTGATTGACCTACAACACCACCACCAACAGCTTTTACCTTAACATCATATTTGTCTTGGTTTTCTGTTAGAACAAGTGGTCTATATATCATCATTTCAACAGCAGGTCTGTTACCGATATATGCTGATAATGTTTTACCATTTACAAAGATTCTACCTTTACCCTTAACGAGCTTAACAACAGCGATAGAATTTTTTCTGCGACCTGTCGCAATAATTTCATTATTT
>OMPX01000034.1 GCA_900313115.1 uncultured bacterium | reverse complement strand
TGCTTCTTTCAAGTGTGAAGATTTTATTGACGGTTTTGGGGAAAACTCTTTCACAGAAGTATTGTTTTGAGAAAACAAAAACACCCCCAATAAACCTATTAACAGATATATAATTGAAACTAAATCAAACCTTTTTCTTCTTGCCATAAATATCATTTTAACATACAAATTTATATTAATAATAATTTTACAATGTAACTAAAATTTTGTATTATATATTATTATAAAATTATAAATATAAGGATATAATAATGGCAAAAAAAGTTTTCGCATTTGATTTAGGTAAAGCAAGTATAGGATATTGTGTTAGAGAAGGGCATGATATAAAAGAAGCAAATTCTATAATAATTGATAAAGACCACGCAGAAAAAGTATCTTTTCGTGAGAGAAGAAGAATAAAAAAGACACTTGATGCTCATAAAGCAAGAGAAGAATATTTGGATAAATTATGGAAAGATTGCGGACAAGAGGTTTTAGATAAAAAAGATAAAAGATTTACGAAAGAATTTGGCGGGAAGAATGATAATATAATTTATACATCATGCCTGCTAAGGATAGCCTTGTTACAAAACAAACCATTAGAAAAATGGCAAATATATAAGGCTTTGCACAATGCTATTCAAAGACGTGGTTATGACCCGAATGTAAAATGGGCGACAAAATCTGCTGATGAAGAAGATAATATAAAAAACATTGAAAAATATACTCAAGAAAATGGTATTGAATTAATTAAATCAGATGATTATAAATATCCTTGTTATTATGATGCAATTAGATTAGGTTTATGGTCAGAGAATAAACATGATGAACTAAAAACATATATTCCTTTAACGAATAACAACAAAGTAAGAGCAACCGACTATGTTGCACCACGATTGTTGGTAGAAAATGAATTAACCAAGTTGTGGGAAAATGCTCAAAGTCAAATATCAGAATTAAAAAAATATAGCGTTGAAGAATTTTTGTATGGTGAGTATAGAGAGGCTTATGGCTCTTTGGTTAACCCTGATTACAGACAATATATGGGTACACCAAACGATTGGCAAGGAGTTTTAGGACAAAAAATTCCAAGATTTGATAATAGAATAATATCAAAATGTAAATTATTGCCTAAAAGAAATGTTTGTAAGGCTAATACTATTGAAAATGTAACTTTTGTTCTTTTAATGAAGTTAAAAAATTTACGTTTTACTGATGTTTCCGGCGAAAAATTGAGATTAAGTCCAAATGAAATAAAACAAATATATGAAAATTGGCTTGAAAAAGTAGAAAAAAATGTTGAGAAAGCTAAAGAGAAAACATTAGAGTTTAATAAAGCAGATAATAAATTAGATACAACTATTACAAAAAAAGAAATAGAAAATGTTATAGAACGTAAAATAATAGATAAAATAGAACCAATGAAAGCAAATATTTCAGGTCGTTCTTCTTTTTGTCGTCGTGCGTGTCAAATTATGAATAAAATAATTCTTACGGGGGAATTATATCCTGCACAAATGGACATATCAGAATTTGTAGACAGTCCTGACGCCATCAATGGGATAACAGAAGAAGAAATAAAAACAATGCTTTCAAGAGTTGGCGATTGGAATAATTTATATATTCCTGATAATAGAGACGAAAATGCAAAAATGGCAAGTAATTCAAGAATAAAAACAGATATTATGATAGGTAATATAACAAATCCTATTGTGAGAAATCGCTTGCAAATATTCAGAGATTTAATAATGGATTTAGCGGAAAAATATGGTAAACCGGATGAGGTTATTTTTGAATTTGTAAGAGATGGTGCTGATAATTCTTTGTTCGGGAAAGTAAAAGCAAGTAAAGCAGAAGCATATATGAAATTGCAAGAAAAAGAAAATGAACAAATTAAAAAAGAATTAGAAGATGCTGATGCATTAAATGGTAAATATTTTTTAATGCACAAATTATTAAAAATGCAGGGTGGCAAATGTATATATAGCGGAGAAAAAATAGGAATATCTGATTTCCCAAATTGTGAGATTGACCATATATATCCAAGAACAATGGGTGGAAATGATGCTTTGTATAATAAGGTTGTCTGTTTCCGTTCTCAAAATCAATTAAAAGAAGGCAGAACACCTTATGAATGGTTATCTCATGATGAAGAACAATGGGCAAATTATGTTAACAGACTGAACAAAATTAAAGGAAGTTTAGGACAAAAGAAATATGAACTTTTGACAAGTAAGCCTGAGGATTGTGAAAAACTTATTGAGAGTTATAATGGGCTTGCCGAAACAAGTCATATTGCAAGAGTTGCTCAGCAAATGACAGCATTTATTTTTGGTTGGGGATTGCAGGTTGAAGGTGAACATCGTCATATATTTGTAAATAATGGGGCATCAACTTTTGCTATAAGAAAAAGATATGGGTTAAATTCATTCTTAGGTGATGATGCAAAGAAAAATCGTGATAATGATAAACACCACGCACTTGATGCTATTTGTATAAGTTATTCAAGAGATTTTAAATATAATAAAGAATTGGATAAAGATGTAATAGACGGCTTTAATCCGATTAAAGTAAAAGAGGTAATAGATAGCATTATGCCTTATCCTTATGCGAATAAAAAACCATTCAAAGGTAATACCAGACCTGATGCGACTATATATGGCATAAGACAAATAGGTGGTAAAAATTATATAACCAATAGAGTTGACTTAATTAAAATAGATCAAAAAGAGTCAAAAATAAAAAATATAATTGACGAAACTATAAAGAGTGATTTACTTTCTAAATTAGAAGATAAAATGTCTGTAAATGAGTGGAAAACAATGTTAGAAAATTATGTCCACCCTAAAAAGAAAACAAGGGTTAAAAAGGTTATGTTAATTGTATCGGAAGGCAAATTAGAAAAAGATTCTAACGGCAGAGAAAGAATAGGTGAGTTTGTTGATTTTGCTAATTATAAGAAAGGACATACAAGACACCAATTTAAACATTCAAAAGGACACAAAGGGCAGATACTTTATTATAACGAAAAAGGCTCTGTAAAGGTCATGCCTGTATATTCAAATAAAAAGACGCAAGAGGTCAAAGATAAATTAGAGCAAATGGGGTGTAAACTCTATAATCGAGGCGAAATGTATTATTCAGGTTGTTTAATAAATGTGCCGAATGAATTTTTTGCAGGAAAAGTAACTTGTCCGGCAGGTATTTACAAAGTTCGGACGATAACTGAGGCAGGGCAAATAAAATTAGAAAATAATACAGGGAATGAAATATTGTCTAGTGCAGTGAATTTGTCCAATGCAAAATTCTCAAAATATAAAGATTAATATACTTGAAAAAACTGAAAAATAGATTATAATAAAAATGTAGGAAGGGTATCTTCCGGTAAAGATACCCTGTACAGTTCCTACAATTTTTGTGAAATAAAAATGCAAATGTGTCCTACTAGCCATAGGACACATTTTGCTATTTCACGCCATTGTATTTTCATTAGCTCCCTCCTTTCATACACCCCGGTACAGTCGGATATTGCCGTGCGTATAGGAGGTCGCATCAAAACTGTCCTACATAATCATTATATCATTTATGAATTTTAATATATTTATTTGTAAATAAAACTTAATAATTTTTGATTTTTAATATATATTCATTAAACATGGCATACGATGAGTTATCATATATTACACTTAATAACCCCAAATTGTTCTATATCAACTGACAAAGGACTTTTGTTCTGCAAATATAAATCAGGTGAAACCAATATGATTTCACTTGCAGATATTAAAGTCATAATTGTTGCAACTCATGGGGTAACATTCACAAATAGTGCGCTTGCAAAATTGTTAGAATATAATGTTGTTATTTTACATTGTAATCATTCTTACCAGCCAACTGGCTGGAGTTTACCTCTGCAAAGGATAGTAAGACCAAAAGTGTTTTATAATCAGATTTTAAGAAACGAAGATTTTGAAATAAAATTATGGAAAAATATTCTTAAATCAAAAATAGCTAATCAGGCTGATTGTCTTGATATGATTGGGAATAAAAAGCATACATTATATAAATTAATAAATAAACCTCTTGTGAGTGAATCAAATATAGCAAGACAATATTGGAAACATTATTTTGACGAGATAGGTAATCCAATAAAACGCGAACACGAAAATGCTGAACAATTTGAAAATATTTGTTTAAATTATGGTTACGCTGTCATTAAAACTTTAATTTATCGTGCAATTATTATTCACGGTATGTTACCGGAATTAGGAATTCATCATTTAGGTAAATATAACAGTACTCCCCTCGTTTATGACTTGATGGAGCCATACAGACCATTTGTTGATTATTATTTTTATAAATTTGTTCAGGATTTTGAACAATATTATAATTCAAAAAATTTGAAAGAATGGGCAAAGTTTGTATCTATGGCTTTAAAATGTTATCGAATAAAAATCAATAATATAAGTTATAAAATAGTTGATAGTGTTGATTTGTATATAGAAAAAATTGCTGATGCATATTTGAAATTTGATTGTTCAAATATATTTTTACCTGAATTAAAAGAACAATATTTACACCTTGACAAACACAGGAACCGAGAATATGAGGAGTAAATACAGAATGGGCTGGTTAATAGTATGTTTTGATTTGCCTGTTGGCGAGAAAGAAGAAATGCGAGAGGCAAATGCATTTAGAAAATCTTTGTTAAAACAGGGCTATTTTATGCTCCAAAACTCTATTTATGTCCGTTCTTGTGTAACTTATGACAAAACAGATATTCATATAAAAAATCTGAAACTAATCGCTCCTGATACAGGTTCAATAACAGCATTTTATATAACAGACAGACAATGGAGTTTATCTGTTAATATAGAAAAATCAAATTATAAAAAATCAAAATACATAAAAAAAGCAGGCGAAAACGGCTACAAACAAATGACATTCTGGTAATTTTATGATAGAATGTCTATATGATGTAATTTAATTTTTAAAGGTTTAGAGAATGAATTTATTCGTACATACTAGCAGAGGAACTAATTATTCTCTTGTCAATTATGATTGGACTCTTAACTTAAAATATTTTACTTTTTTATTATATCATGTTTATTTACTTTTGTATATCCTATTATAACATATTTTAAATTAAGAGTGAATCAAAACTTAGTAAGTCTGATATATCTTCCCTTAACATTATAACATATTTTAAATTAAGAGTGAATCAAAACTATTCCAAATATCACAAGTGCCTGACCTTATTATAACATATTTTAAATTAAGAGTGAATCAAAACGTGGACCTGTTCTTCATAATCAAATTGTGAATTATAACATATTTTAAATTAAGAGTGAATCAAAACGTGTATTCATTTATTATCCTTTCACTGCTTATTATAACATATTTTAAATTAAGAGTGAATCAAAACTAATTCTTTGGTTTATTACAATTGTCCCATATTATAACATATTTTAAATTAAGAGTGAATCAAAACTGTATTTCCTGATTATTTTCAATATTCTGATTATAACATATTTTAAATTAAGAGTGAATCAAAACTGGTCTGTATCTGAATCAAACAAAACATTCATTATAACATATTTTAAATTAAGAGTGAATCAAAACAAAATCAAAGTTGGAGCTTGATTTTGAAAATTATAACATATTTTAAATTAAGAGTGAATCAAAACGAGATAAAGGGAGGTTTTTATGCCTGATATATTATAACATATTTTAAATTAAGAGTAAATCAAAACATATTCTTTATATTTACCCCATAGCAAATTTTTTTTTCAGGATACATTATAATAATGTAATAAAAATCAGGTATATTATGCTAAAAATTTCCCCAACAAGAATAAG
>OMPX01000020.1 GCA_900313115.1 uncultured bacterium | reverse complement strand
GTGAGCGAAGCGAACAAAATAATTTTCCATTTTACATTTTCAATTTTACATTTAAGGACAACTTCGTTGTCCGATAAACTATAATTTAACGAAAGGAGAATCTATGACAAACAAATTTGAACTTTACAAATGTAATGTATGCGGAAACGTAATTGAAATCCTTATCTCAGGTGACGGACATCCAGTCTGCTGCGGCGAAGAAATGCAAAAACTCGAAAATAAAAACGATAATCTTAACAGCCCCGACCTGACTGAAAAACATTCACCGCTGATTGAACAACACGATGACAACATTACAATTTCTACACTAAAACACCCTATGACTAAAGAACACCATATTATGTTTCTTCAAACCATTTCAAAAGACCAAACTCAATCACATATTCAATTTTTTAATCCTGAAGAACAAGCAACCATGACCTCATCAAATAATTCTGATATTATAGCTCGTTCATATTGTAATATCCATGGCGTTTATATTAGTTAGATAAAAAACAAGTCATCACTGAATTTTACCACCTTTTGTTAACTTATGTAACAAAAAAGATAAGTGTTGAAATTGAATACTTTGTATATACTTTATATATATGTAAGCAATGAGCAAACACTAAATAAACAAGAGGCAAGAGAGAGTAAAATGTCAGTATTAAACACATATGACATAAACACGAAAGCAAATGAGATTTCTGAAGAATTAAAAAAAGTTGATGCTTCAGAAGACAGATCGGACTTATTGTTTGAAGAAATGCGCATTATGGCAGTAAACAATATGCAACGATTTAACTTAGGTTTATAGAAAAAAACAACTTAACTTAACTCAACTTAATTCCCACTAACTTAGTTTAGCGTCTGATTTTTCAGTCGCTTTTTTTTTGCTTTTTGGACTATCTGACAAACATATCAGACTGATAAGGGGTAATACTCGGTTTTTTTAATTGAAAATCAATTTTTCTGTCCGGCGCATTATTCAAATCCTTAATATATTCAGCATTATTCAAACGCACATCATATTTATCAGATGAAACATTTTTATATGCAGGAGGCTTCACAGGACTAATATCAGCTTCATTTAAATTGATACCTTCCTGAGTATTCTTCATCTTTATTGTTCCTGAAGAAAAAACGGGTGCTGCGTTTGCAACAAGTAACATCAAACAACCAAAAATTAAGATTTTTTTCATAAAAACTTCCTTATAGATAACTATTTTAAGTAACTCATTAAATCACCGCTGATAGATTTAGTTTTGCATAATTTTTTGAGTTTTGCAAGTGCACGATTTTCAATCTGTCTTATACGTTCCCTTGAAACTCCAAAATAAGTGCTTACTTCTTCTAAGGTTTTCTTTTTACCTGTTGAATCAAGCCCATATCTGAGTATCAAAACATCACGTTCTTTTTGACTCAGATTTTGCAACATCTTTGTTGTATCCATCTGTAAATTCTCATCTGTCACAATTGAATCAGGAGTAGTTAAAGATTCATCAACAATATAATCAATAATCTTGTTGGCATCTTCTTTTTGATTAGTTGGCGTATCAATACTAATAGTAGATTGAGCCGATTTTATAATTTCAACTAATTTTTTAAGAGGCATGCTCATTGCTTCTGCCAATTCTTGTTTTGTAGGAGTTCTGCCTAGTTTAGTCCCTAAAGAAATAGACATTTTCTTAATTTTTCCCAATGTATCAATCAAATGCATAGGGAGTCTTATCATTCTTGATTTGTCTGCAATCGCTCTTGTAATAGATTGCTGAATCCACCAGGTTGCATACGTTGAAAATTTATAACCTTTCGCATAATCAAATTTCTCAGTAGCCCTGATAAGCCCCATATTCCCTTCTTGAATCAAATCTAAAAATGACAGACCTCGACCAACATATTTCTTTGCTATACTTACGACCAAACGCAAATTTGCATCAATAAGTGTTTTTCTTGCTAATTCATTATTTTCTTCTTTAATCATTCTTGCTACTTCAAGCTCTTCTTCTCTGGAAAGCAGCGGAATTTTACCGATTTGTTGAAGATATAATTTTACGGAATCATCAGCGGTTATTTCATCTAAATTATCATTTTTTAGTTCTTTTTCTACTTCTTCAGTATCAATATCAGACATTTGCTCAAAATCTACATCGTCATCAGAAATATCATCAAGTCCTAAAATTATTTTTTCGTCATTTTTCATTTATTAGTTCTCCGTTTTGGATAATCTTTGGCGAACACTTTCATAAACTATTATACTCATTGCATTAGAAACATTCAAAGAATTAAAATCTTTTAACATTGGTATTTTTACCTGAAAATCAGACATTTTTAAGAGTGTTTTTGACACTCCGCTGTGTTCACCACCCATCACAATTGCGAAATTCATATCACAATAATCAATATCATAATAATTCTTATCCGCTTTTGCATCAGTTGCAATTACCCACCAGTTGTTATCCTTCAAGTTTTCAATTGCAGTTGAAAGACTATTAACCTTTATAATATCTATATGATTAACCGCACCGGCGCTGGTCTTTTCCACAGCAGATGTTATCTGACAATTTCTGCGTGATGGAATAAGAATACCATCAACACCTGCACATACACATGTCCTTATTATTGCACCAATATTATGAACATCTTCTACACCATCAAGAACGACTAACGACGCACTATTTTTATTACGATGCCTTGAAATAAAATCATCCAGTTCTGTATACTCTATAGGTGCAACTTGTGCTATAACACCCTGATGATTTAAACCATTATACAGAGAAAATTTCTCTTTTCCGACGAATTGAAATACAATCCCCTTCCTTTGGGCAAGGTTTTTTATTTCTTCTATTTTTTCATCAGAATGATTTGTCTTTGAAATCAATACTTTATTAATTTCTCTTTCGCTGTTTAATGCTTCTATAACAGAATTTTTGCCATAAATAATATCATCCGTATTTATTTCAGAAACATTGTTTGGCATTTCCTCATGCTTACTTCTGTTTTTTAATTTACCCCTATGATATTTTGCATTATTTGTATTTTTCAAAATTAGTTTCCTGTTTTATTTTGATATTTCCAGCATTCTATTTATACATGTAACTGCTTTTTTTGCAATTTCTT
Source organism: uncultured bacterium (assembly GCA_900313115.1). Lineage (GTDB taxonomy): Bacteria > Cyanobacteriota > Vampirovibrionia > Gastranaerophilales > Gastranaerophilaceae > UBA2883. The sequence goes on along the minus strand of OMPX01000020.1, from coordinate 6,470 downwards.
CATCAACAGTAATTTCGTGTTGTTCTTTTTCAAGTGCATTATAAATGTCCTGAAGGGTATGCCATTTCATATTAGGACAAATAATACTTTCTTTTATCAATATAAACTCTTTTTCCGGATAGTCACGTTTTAATCTGTCAACAACACCTTTTTCGGTTGCAATAATAAATTGTTTTTCATCACTTTCTATTGCATATTTCATTATACCGGTTGTACTGCCGACATAATCAGCCAATTTTGTGACCTCCTGATGACATTCAGGATGCGCAAGCACTTTTGCATCAGGATATTTTTTTCTTGCCTCAAGAATATCTTTTGGCTTAATTTGTAAATGAGTAGGACAAAATCCCGGATAAGTTATAATTTTTACATTACCTAATTGCTGCTCAACCCATTTGCCTAAATACGTATCAGGAAGGAATAATACCTCATCAACACCATCTCTTTCCTGCATAGTTTTTACAATTTTAACGGCATTTGAACTTGTACAGCACATATCACATTCAGATTTAACTTCCGCTGTTGAATTTATGTAACATATCACAGGAATATTCGGATGTTTTGATTTAAATTCACGAACTTGCTCTAAATCAATCATATCAGCCATTCTGCAACCTGACTCCAAACGAGGTAAAAGAACTTTTTTATCAGGTGATAATAATTTTGCAGTTTGAGCCATGAAATAAACCCCTGCAAAAACAATTATTTCCGCATCTGTTTCATTAGCTTTTTGGCTCAAATATAACGAATCACCGACAAAATCAGCGACTTCATCTATTTCTGCATTTTGATAACAATGAGCTAATATTACGGCTTTTTTTTGTTTCTTTAACTCGTTTATTTTTTCAACAAGTTCATTCATTATTTATATTTCCTATATTGTTATTATTATATAACAAACAGAGGTATGGTAAATAATAAATTATTATATAAAACTCTATAAAAGATTTCTTCCGTACATCATAACTTTATTTATATGGTTTTTAGGAAGATACATCATTCCTGTCAGGTTTGGAGCTTCTGTTTCAATCTTCTTTCTAACCCAAGCCTCCATTGCTTCATTCATAGTTTTATCAACAAATCTAAAACCTAATTTATAGAAGAAACCTGCAGGAGAAGTTTCCCCATCCGTAATTTCAGCATAAAGTACAATTCTGCCTTCTGTATCTTTATCAGCTAAGCTTCTGTCCAAAACTGATTGAATTGCTTTTGTTCCTGCTCCGTGGTATCTCATTGGAGCTTCAATGTTGTCAATTTTATAACAATTTTTTAAATATCTTACAATTTTTTTGCTTGGAAGATTAAATTTAATTAAACGATATCTGTTCATTAAAGCTACATTTTGTTCAATTTCTTTTGAAGAAGTTGAAACTTCTTCTTTAACTACATAGTCTTCAGCCCATTCTCCATGTACCATATATTTATCAGATAATTTAATTTTTCTGTATTTTATTTTTGCATCAGGAATATTAACTACAGGAGCTTTCTGCTCATCTTTTTTAAGATTGTTACGAACAATTCCGGGTGCTGCGACTGATGAGCCGTGTCCTTGCGTTATAGAAATACTATAATTTGCAGAACTTACCATTTTCTTAATTCTCGTTTTAGTTCCTTGTATCAATATAAAGAAATTTTAAATGACTAAATTGCCCTAAAAACGGCGATTATTAAGTTTTGTAAACATGCTCAAATGCATGCATTTATTGGGATTGAGCCGAATCGACAAGTGTAAAAAATATTATTATTTTATATGAGAAAATATATAAAGAAAGAGCTCTCCTTGAGAGCTCCTTAATGAGTTAAGTATATATGTTTTAAAACCTATGCTATATAATTTAATTGTTTAGCATCAGGAGTTTCGTGTTCTGATAAGAATCTGAAGGTTCTGTATAATTTGTAACCTAAAGAAGTAACAGGGTTAGCATCTACAGAATCGGCTCTTTGAGCAATAAGTTTTTCTTTCTCAAAGTTTACCTTATTTTGTTGTTGTTGTGAACGCGGTGCGATTACCGTACTGTTATTGTTGGCTGTATAATTTATTTTATTTATATTATTAACTTTCATTTTAATCAAACCTCTAAGTTTTTTATTTTAAGTGTTTCTTATACACTTCTTTCATTACTTTTATTATGCAACAAGTTAAAATATTTGTCAAGTGTTATTTTTACACTTTTTCAAAGAGCTGCAAAATGCAGTAATAGCAAGGATTTTAGATAAAGTGCATTTTGTACACTTAATCATTGTTTTTTGTTTGGCATGTAAAATTGTCGACATGGATAATATATTTATCAAAAATAACAAAAACCCACTTATAAAGTGGGTTTTCAGAAATATTTTATATTTTATCAGGTTATTTTGATAAAATTTCTTCTTTTATTGCCTGTCGTTTTAGTTTATTTGTTGTTGTTTTTGGTAATGATTCATTATGAACAACAATTTTTACAGGTCTTTTGTAGCTTGCCAAACGATTAGATAATTCTTTTACTTCTGCTCTTACAGCTTTTTCAAGCTCTTTTTCGTCAGGATATTTATTTTTGAAATCGTCATTTGGTACAATAACAGTTACAATTTCTTCGCAACCATCTTTTTCTCCGCCCTGACGTTTCATACCAACAACGCAAACTTCTGCAAAATTAGGGCTATCACCTAAAACATTTTCCACTTCTTCAGGGAACACTTTTTTACCGCCCGAAAGAACAATCATGTTTTTTAATCTGCCTGTGATATATAAATTACCGTTTCTTATTTCTGCTTTGTCGCCTGTGTGGAAGAAACCGTCTTCGTCAATAACAGTCTTTGTTAGTTCTTCCTGTTTATAATATCCTTTCATAACGGACGGTCCTTTAAGCAGCAATTCACCTGTTTCTTTGTCAATTTTTGCTTCGTATGAATCAAGAATAGGTCCGACTGATGTTAAATCATAATTTCTGCTTGGTCTTGCCATTGATGCAACAGGACTTGTTTCTGATAAACCATATCCTTGATATACTCTTACACCAATTCTGTCAAAAAATTCGCCGACCATTTCATCGAGTGGTGCTCCTCCGGAGATACAACCATACAATTCTGCACCAAACATTTTGTGGACAGATTTGAAGAATACTCTTCTGCATACTCTTGGCATGAATTTTGCAATATTATATCTCAATCTAAAGAAAAATTGATAGATAGAAGATTTTTTGCGAATATCAGATTCTGCAGATGTTTTCAATAGTTTTAAAAATGCAGGTACCGTAACTAAGAATCTGATTTTCTTTTCACCCATGATTTCTAAGATATCTTTAGGTTTTAAACTCTTTGTATAATTGATTGTATATCCGTTTATCAACATTGCAAAGAACCCTACAGTCATTTCAAATAAGTGATTCATTGGTAATATTGACAACAATCTTACATCATCGTTAGGCATAATTTTGTTAAAAACAGGTCTTAGGTCGTACATTTGGGTAAGAATATTCTTATATGTGGTTTGAACACCTTTTGGTGCACCTGTTGTGCCTGATGTATATATAATGAATGCTGTCGCACTTAATGGTCTTCTTCTCCATTTTGCTTGGTAATTTTCAGGAATTGAATATAAGCTTGGTACATCTTTTTCTTCTAATAAAGCTGCATCCATTAAAATAATATGTTTAATTGACGGAACTCTTTTTTGTACTTCTCTTGCTTTTTCAAGATTTGCACCTGAGCATAACATTACTGTCGGTTCGCAATTTGATAAGATGGATTCCAATTCATATATAGTTAATTTGTTGTCGAGAGGAACTGTTACTAAACCTGCCAATGCAGAGCCAAATACGCAAGGTGCATATTCAGGTTTTGATTCGGATAATATAGCAAGTCTTTCGCCTTTTTCAAGTTGTAAGTCATTTATCAAATATGCACCTAATTTTTGTGCCATTAGACTTAAACCTTTATATGTAAATTCTCTCCAACCCCATTTAGATTTCATTGCTAAAGCAACTTTATTACTATTTTGATTTGCTACTTTTTCAAATAAAGTGAATATGTGTTCATACTTCATATAATATTCCCTCTTCTCGTAAATCTGTCAAAGCTATTATAGATAAAACATACATAATTGGCAAATCAATATATGTTTATAAATTTTATTTTAAATAAAAATATTAAGAAATATTAAACAAGTTATATCTAAAAAGTCAATTTTTTATATACTAAATTCTTATTATATATATACAAAAAATATAACATCTTACTACGGATATAAGGAGAACTACATGGCAAGAGTTTTAATTTCAATGCCTGAACGCTTTTTGGATGAAATTGACAATGTAGCGGCAGGAGAAAACAGATCAAGATCAGAATTGATTAGAGAAGCACTGAGAACCTATATGCATAAAAACAGGGTTCGAAATGTTGCGTTGGCTAATGAAAATGCTGATAAATTGATGGCACTTTTGGATTAGATGTAACACATCTGATTGGCTAAGGAATTTAAGGAAATTATTGGAAACAGGCACTGCAAGGAAAATTAAAGGAAGAAATTAGGATTAAAAACCGACTCTAATGAGTCGGTTTTTTAATTTATGTGTGGCAACAGATATGTTACTTATATTTCTTTGGAGGACCAAGTTTATTGAGCAGATACAGGACAAAATATTTCATTTTACAGGTTTCGCCTGTACCTTTAAAGTATGTTTTATAAATAAAACATTGAGTGCAATTACAGTTTTTTTCATAGCAATCTGATGCTGACCTGTTCCATAATCGAGTATTTTCTCGATAGGGGAGAGGGGGTAAATTATTGTACATTTTCGAGTCCTTCTTCTTATCTTCTATCCCAAATAAATTGTTGTGTTAGTTTGCTTGACAAGGCAATTGAACTATGTTTTAATGTAAATTATAAATTTACTTTATATATAAATTGTAAGATATCAATTTACAAATGTCAATATGTGTCAAGGAAAATTTACAAAGTTATGAATATCACAGAATTATTGAATTTAGCGCAAAACAAGTCGGAAGAAAACGTGAATCAAACCATGCTTGCTAAGGCTTTAGGTGTTACACGTCAGACTATTAACAACAGAATCAGGAATAACAGTGAAATAACAATTTCTGAGTTGATGAAGTTTCAGGATTTTTTGGGTATAAAAATTTTTAATGATGATGAAGATACCATTTTGGTAGATTATTATCCTGATGTTTTTGCGAGCTGCGGGAATGGTGCGTTATTGTTTTCTGAGGAAAAAGAGGCTGTCAGCATAAACCGTTCATTTTTTAAAAATATTTATCCTTCAAGAAAGTATTCAATGATATGTGCAAAGGGTGACAGTATGTATCCTTTTATCAATGACAGAGATAAGTTGTTGGTTGAGCATAGTGAAAATAATCAGATTATGGATAACAAGATTTATGTATTTTGTTATAAATCAGAGATTTATGTAAAGAGGTTATCGAGAAATTTGGATGAAATAATAATCAAATCGGACAATCCTGATTACGGCACAAGGATAATAGAGGGTGAGGATATTCAAGATTTGGATATTATCGGTCAAATTGTTGGAATAGTGAGAAATATATAATGGGTATTGAAGATAATATTGTAATAAAAGAGAATGGTGTTTTATTAAAGATAAGAATTTCGCCCAACGCATCAAAAAATCAGATAATAAAAGACGGCGATATTATTAAATTAAAAGTCACAGCTCAGCCGATAGAGAATAAGGCAAATAAGGCAGTGGTTGAGTATTTATCCAAGTTCTTGAAGGTGTCTAAGACAAGTATCGAGATTGTTAAAGGTGACACATCAAAGGACAAGACATTATTTATCAGTACGTCTGATAATGATAAAAAAGCGAGTATTAAAAATCTTATTTTATCAGAATAACTCCGATAAGAAGCCAAATAGAATAAACGATTGCATCGTTAGAGGTTTGGACATTGTATGCAAGTCCGCCAAAGGCATAAAGACATACAAGTAAGCCTATTGCAAATGTTATACCTTTCCAGAAAGTTTTTATGTGATCAAATAAGTTTTTGCGTGGTTTTTGAAAGAGTGGTTGTTCACTTTCTTCAAAATTATTTTTATATTCTGTGTTATTGTTGTAGATTGTTTTAGGTTCTTCGTCGTAGTAGTCGTCATCATCATCTTTTGAGTATGGGCAGGCGTCATCGTTAATTTTTTCGTAGTAAACTTTTTCTTCATCAAATTTTGGTTTTTCTTGAGCAGGTTCTTTTTTTGATTCAGTTTCGTGCGTAGTGGTTGAGTATGAAGAATAGCTTGTTTCTTTTTGTTTAGCAACAAGTTCTTCATAGACATTGTGTTCATTTTGGTATTCTTCAAAACTTTGTTTAGGTGCGGCTGCAACCGTAACCGGTTCTTCTTCAGGTTGTTCTTGTTTAGTTACTGTTTTAGAGTTTGTTAAAATATCTCTGATTCTATAATCATTTTTTGCATCATTAGATACAGTTTTTGTGAATACAAAAACGCAAATTCCAATTACACC
>OMPX01000125.1 GCA_900313115.1 uncultured bacterium | reverse complement strand
CGGACTTGATAAAAAAGATTTAGAAATTATCCAAAAAGCAGCTGCTTTGCACGATATTGGTAAAATCGGTATTAGAGATTCAGTTCTTCAGAAAGAAGGTAAATTAACACCTGAAGAATATCAACATATTCAGGAACACGTTGAAATTACCCATAATATACTTGAAAAGATTCATATGTCAGATGATTTCAAAATGATTACGGAAATTGCGTGCTCACATCACGAAAAATTTGACGGTTCAGGATATTACAGACATCTGAAAGGTGAGGAAATACCTTTTGGCGGAAGAATCTTAGCTGTAGCCGATGTGTTTGATGCTATTACGTCAAAACGTCACTATCGTGATAAAATGCCTATCCAAAAGGTTATCTCAATTTTAATAGGAGATTCAGGTACGCATTTTGATAAAAATATCGTTGATAAATTTTTATCAATTAGTTTAGATAAAATTGTCGGTGTATTCTTAACAGAAAATCATCTTGTCTTAACAAATGATGACAAGAATTTATTAAGCATGTATAATCTAAGAATATTGCTTGACTCAATAAATAATGAAACTAATTCGGAAATGGTTTCAGTCTTTAATAAGTACTACGTTGGAATAGACGATAATGAATAAAAAAATAATAAATATATTACTTTTATCAACTGTTATGGCAGGTGTCACTATGTCAACTGTTTTTGCTGAAGAAGCTTCGCATATTGCTCCCGTTCAAAAGACTCAGTATGCAAAGATTCAATATACGGCTAAAGAGTTTAAATCAGCTCTTGAGTCTTTAAATAAGAAATTTATGAACCTGAATGTGCAAACTGTCTATGAAGATATGTCAGGCATGATAATAGATAGTGAAGGTCACGATTATTATTTGATGCTTTTGGCAGACAAGGCAGTAAGCTTTGGTTTTTATGATTTGGCAAAATTAGCATTCAGTAAAGTATCTGATTATGATATCGCTCATTATGATTCTGAAAACAGTCAAAAATTGTTTTTCCCTAAATATAATATGAAAACTGATGATATTATAACTTTAGCTGAAGCATTATCTAATATTGAGTATAATGACAGAAGTTCCGAAGCGATAAAAGATATTTTAGATAAAGTTACTAATATTGAAAAAAATGATTATGCAAATTATATGTTGGCATTAGGTTATATGAAGTTAGGTGATATGGATAATGCTAAGAAATATATTGCTAATGCATTATCTCTAAATTCATCAAATTTAAATTATAAAATTCTTCAGTCACAAGTGGTAGCAAGCGGCAAAAAACCTAAAAAAGCTAATAAAATAGCAAAAGAGATGAAAAAAAATGTTATCGGATATTATCCGATAAAACAAAAGATTGATTTGAATGAAGAATATATTAAATACAAAACCGAAAAACAGCCATGGTTAAAAGATTATCATTTGGGATATTATTATTATCTAAATAATGATAATTCAAAAGCTTTACGAGTATTACAAAGTGCAATCAGTAAAAATAATTCCAGAAATGCACTGTTATATTCTTTAATGAGTCGAATTTATGTAAAAAACGGTGATTACGAAAAAGCAGGTATTGTCGCTTCAAAAGCGTATGATTACAATGTTTCAAATGTAAATACTTTATTATCTTTAGGCGATATTGCATACGAAAATAATAAGTATAAACAAGCTTTGAAATATTATAAAAAGGCAGCAAGCACTCATTCAAACGCTACAGAAGCAAAATTAAAACTTGCTGATACTTATGCCAAATTGAATAATTCAAAGTCAACATCTATCTATGCTCAATTGATTAAGTCTGATAATACTGCTTATGAAGCATTTTATCAGCTTGCGTTGAATAATCCTGAGATAGAATTGAGCTACTTAAAAAAATCAGTTGCAATAAACCCTAATTTTAAAGATGGATGGATTGATTTATCAAGGGTTATGATTGAAAACGGTAATTTGGCTCAGGCAAAAAAATATCTTGAAAATGCATATTATCTTGACGGTAATGATTTCAGATATTATTATTATCAAAGTCTTTTAATTAAAAAGACTGAAGAGTTGAATAAATTGGACAAATAGGTAAAATGGTAACAGAGACATTGAAAAGCAATATTTTAATAGTAGAAGACCACGAACTTACAAGGTTTGGGCTTAAAACAACATTTAATGATGTTGACTATGTCGGCGGAATCTACGAAGCCGGTTCTGCTGAAAAAGCTTATGAAATCGTAAAAAATAATAAAATCGATGTTATTATTATGGATTTAGGACTACCTGAAGTCGATGGAATAACTGCCATAAAAAGTATAAAAGAGTTAAAACCTGATATTAAATTTGTAGTTTTAACTTCTCATAATGACAGAAAAGATGTTTTAAACAGTTTAAGAGCCGGAGCAAGTGCTTATTGCTCAAAAGAAATCAATCTGCAAAGACTTATAGAGGTAGTAAGTTCGGTTATTGATGGGGCATCCTGGTTTGATCCGAGTATTTCAAATATTGTTCTTGGTGCGGTTACAACCACCCAAATGAATGATGGTGTTTCTGTCGGAAACAAGTATAATTTAACAACAAGGGAACAACAAATTTTAAAACTTATTACGGAAGGGTGTAATAATGTTGAAATAGCAAAGCAGTTATTTGTTAGTGTTAACACAACAAAAGTGCACGTGGCAAGCATTTTACAAAAGTTAGAAGTAGATGACAGATTGCAGGCTGCAGTCAAGGCTTTAAAAGAGCATATCGTGTAAAGGTTACAAATGGAAGAAGATATTAAAATATTAATAGTGGATGATAATCCAAAATATTTAAGTGAAGCCTTACCTCTTTACGGGTATTCCGTTGAGGTTGTTACGAATGGTGTTGATGCACTGAAAGCTTTAGAAAAAAATTATGAATCAATTGACTTGGTACTTCTTGATGTTATGATGCCTCAAATGGATGGGTGGGATACTTTAAAAGCTATAAAATCTAATAAAAATACAAAGTACCTTCCTGTTATAATGGTTACGGCAGTTAACGAGGAACATAAAATCGTATCAGGTCTAAAACACGGTGCTGATGATTATGTAGTAAAACCGTTTATTTTGCCAAATCTTTTAGCCAGAATTGAGGCTGTTTTGCGCCGTTCAAAATGGCAGGAAGAAAAAAACACCAAGAAAGATGTCAACTTTCAGCCAAAAGGTGATGTTGAACCGTTGACAGAACGAGAACGTGAAGTTTTAACTTTGGTTGCTGAAGGGAAAACTAATCAGGAAATTGCTGAAAAGTTGTTTGTGAGAGATGTTACAGTCAAAACACACTTAAATGCAATTTTTAGAAAATTAAAAGTGAAAAGCAGAACGCAGGCGGTCTTGCTTGCAATACAAATGAATATGGTAGGTTAAAATGAAATCAAAAGATGAATTATTAGAATTAATATTGAATGATAGCGATGCTTGTAATGAGTATTTGTGTGATAACGCTGATGTCGGTATCGATATGAGTGAGGTTGATTTATCCGGCTCTGAAATCAGAGATATAACTTTTAAAAATATTGATTTTACATCATCGACATTTTCTGATTCGCAACTTACTAATGTTCAGTTTATCGAATGCGATTTAACTTCTGCAGATTTTACAAGATCTACTATTACAGAATGCGATTTTTCAAATTCTGTTTTGAATGGTACTGATTTTAGTTATGCTGTATTGGATTATTGTAATTTTAATGAAGCAGATATGGCAGGTTCTATATTTCAGGAATCTGATTTATCAGGCTCAGATTTGTCAACAAGCTTTAATCTGAATGCTTGTCGTTTCGATGATGGAACTGTTTGGCCTGATAATGATATGCTTCCTGATAATTTTGACGGAATGTATTCATCTGACTTGTCATCACTGCAAGATGATGAAGATAACGAAGTTTCTGACTACTAATAACAATGAAAAAAAAGAATTATTATAACATATTAGGAATACCAAAAAACGCAACGACAGAGGACGTAAAGAAGGCATACAGACGTCTTGTTCACAAATGTCACCCTGATATTGTAGGAAATTCTCCTGAAAATATTGAAAAATTTAAAGAAATTACTGAAGCTTATGAAACTCTATCCAGTCCCCAAAAACGTGAACAGTACGATTCTATAAATCGTTTATATGAATATGCTGAAGGTGTCTCTCAGGGGGTAAATGAGGGGGTAAATGAAGGGGTAAATGAGGGGGTAAATAAGGGGGTAAATCCCCAAAAATCTCAAGACTCCAAGACTGAAAAGAAAAAAGCTGAAAATAATAATACCGACTCATCGAAAAAATATAAGTCTGAAAAAGTTGAGAATGAGAAAAAGCCTAAAAAAGAAAATACTTTTTCAAAAATGAGGGCGCAGGCAAAAGCAAATCACGATAAAAATATTTTTACTAAATTTATAAAAAGTTTGCTTGATAGAAAGCCGCAGCAAAAGAAATATACTCCGCCAAAAATTGATGGGAAAGATATTACAACAGAAGTTACATTATCAATTGATGAAGCAATCAATGGCACAGAGCGGATTGTGAACATATTGCATATGGAAACTTGCGAAAAATGCAGAGGAAGAAAGTTTATAAATGGTTCAATATGCCCTTCTTGCGGTGGTGCCGGTGAAAAATCAAAATATAAAAAATTGACGGTCAAAATCCCTGCGCAAGTTAAGAATAACAGTAAAATACGTGTAGAAGGGGAAGGAAATAAAGGTTTTAACGGCGGTAAAAGAGGTAATCTTTATTTAATCGTAAAAATTGAAAATCACGCAGATGTTCAGTATGACGGTTTAAATGTTTTAAGAACAGTATCAATAGCGCCGTATGAAGCAGTATTGGGCGGATATATTACCTTTGAAATGAATGGTGAAAATATCAGAATGAAATTGATGCCAAATACTTATAACGGTCAAAAATACAGAATCGCAGGTCAGGGTATAGAAAAAGGCGGGAAAAAGGGTGACTTGATAGTTACCGTTGTTATTGATATTCCAAAGAATTTATCAACAGAAGAAATTGAACTTTATGAAAAACTGAAAATGGTTGCAAAAAGAACCGTAAGAGAGCAAAAAAATAATTAGAGTCCTGATATATTTTTATTTAGTATTGTTTTTGTTTAACAGTTACTAAAATTTTATCATTAGCCTTCAAAGTAAATGTTGTGTGCCTCATCAATTTCAGAAATCCCGTAATTTCTGTATCCGATATCTTCTATTTCTGCTTTCGTTTTACATAAATTAAATTTTGGAACAGGGTCAAAACCAACTCTGTTTGGAGATTGTGAAAAAATAAATCTGTCAGGGGTTACGGCTACGTTATCTTTAAATACAGGTTCTCTTTTCCCTGCAATCATTGTGATACGTGCGCCTGCTTTATCTAAAACTTCTCCAATCTCAGCCAACTGCGTAAAACTTTCTGATGCAGTTTTATCGCCATGAGCTCCACAATTATATCCACCAGTAATGAATGCTGATAATTCACCTGTTTCATCCTGCATTTTTTTAACATCTCGCTCAAGTTTATTTTTAAAATCAGCGTAATGATTTTCAGGGGCATAATGACCTAAATAAGTTTTTTTACCATTACTCATTCCTAATATTGCACACGTATTTGCATATTTTGTATATTTGGATTCTTCTGATGCGACAGCGTGTTCAATTGAATAAAGAGGAAATGGTGAAACCTCCCTAAAACCCTTAATAGTTTCTTCAAACTTTTTAGGTGATTGAATTGCGATTTCATGTATTGGGGTATATATTTTTTGATTTAATCCGAAAAGTTTCATAAACACTACCTTCATTTTGTATAACAATAATCAACACTTATATTTGTTATTAAACACACGTTTAGGTAATAAAATTTTACAATTATTCGTGATAAACTATACTCATGATACAAACACTGCCAACTGAATTAAATAAAATAAAAAGTATTATCGCACAAAATCTTCCGTTTGTAGAATCTGATTTCGGTAAAATGATACGCTCTAAAATTGGTGTAGCTATCATTAAATCATATAATCTTGAACCGACATTATATCTTGATTTTTTGGCAGGTATTGAACTTATTCATAATGCATCTTTACTTCATGATGATGTTATAGATGATGAAACTACAAGACGCGGAAGAGAAAATATAAAAACTAAACAGAATAATAAAACATCTATACTCTACGGCGATTTAATCCTTACAAACGCTTTGGAGTTATTATCAACCTATGAAGATATCAATCTCATAAAACATTTTAATCAGACGGTATCAAATATGTGTAAAGGTGAACTGCTTCAAAATAATCAGCTTTACACAATTCCGACACTCGAAAAATATATAGAAAAAAGCAAACTTAAAACGGCATCTTTGTTTGAATTTTTAATTATCGGTCTGCATATAATTTCACACAATAAAATTTCTTTAAAAACAGAGTTCGGAACAAATTTTGGTATTGCATTTCAGATAAAAAATGATTTAGACAACATTAAAGAAAATAATTCAGACATCTTAAACGGAATATATACAGCACCCGTTATTTATTCAAACAGTATAGATATAACAAGCGAGGCTCTTGAAAAAACTCAATGTTTAATAGATAATTACAGGAGTAAATGTATTACCAATTTATCTGAAATTGAAGATAATGAGTATAAAAAAGAATTAATTGGGGTTGTTGAATGTTTAAAAAGTTAAAAGAGAGATATAATGAATTTGGGGTAAAACATCCGACTATAAAGGAATGGATAGAAACATTTGTATTTGTTATTGTGATGGTAATAATCATCAGATATTTTATTT
>OMPX01000061.1 GCA_900313115.1 uncultured bacterium | reverse complement strand
AGTGCCGAAGAATCCAGCTTTTGGCGATTTAAAAAGGTCGGAAGTGAATTGAGTACAAAAGTCCGAAATGTCCGGTTTTGTTAATAAAAATGTCCGCTTTATTGCACTTATTGTCCCAATATTTGCACTCAAAAGTTATTGTTGGGCAAGTATGCCCAACCTACAGGCTAAAGGATTATCCATAGACGATGCAAGAGAATTAGGCATCAAAAGATTTGAAAATCTGATTAAAATTCATCTTAATAGATGTAAAATAACAAGTGCAAAAACAATGTATAGGTGGTTATTAGACGAATATACCGAAAGTCAAATTGCAAAATTTCGAATGTTGAATTTTTCCAAATTTGATATGAATAGTATAGAATATGATAATAAAAGAGTTTGAAAAGTCAAACTCTTTTTACTGCTCAATTTTTAAAAGTTTTTAAAAATTTTAATATCCAAGTACTAAATAATATAAAAATCTCAACGCAGACGATTTTGAACAGGTTTTGAACACTATTTTAATATAGTTTTAAATATAAAAATTACTTATGCCCGAATTTGGCATAATATTTTGTTATAAAGATATAGTAAAAGCACTTTATAAAACTTTAAAAAATTATGGAAATTGAATATTTGATATATAATTATCATATGGACAGGCTTACTAAAGAACAACGACATAAGAACATGCAAGCTGTCAAAAATAAAGACAGTCAAATAGAAATTATGTTAAGGTCTGCTCTTTGGAATAAGGGGTATCGATACAGAAAAAACTACACAAAACTTGAGGGAAAACCTGATATAGTTTTATCAAAATATAAAACAGTAATATTTTGTGACAGTGAATTTTGGCATGGATATAATTGGAAAGTCCGTAAAAATGATATAAAATCCAACAAAGAATTTTGGATAAAGAAAATAGAAGGAAATATCAAAAGAGATAAAACCGTAAACAGAATTTTGAAAGAGCAAGGCTGGAAAGTAGTAAGGTTCTGGGGTAAAGATATTCAAAAGAATTTAGATAAATGTGTATATAAAATAGAAAAAGAGATAGGTGTTCTATGAGTGTAAATTTTGTAGAAAAGGAAACAAAAGAAAAAGAATTAAGTTCGGGGCAAATATTGTTGTTCAGCAAGAAAATGTTTTGTAACGGGAATATTCCTTTTCCCGCACAAAAAAATACAAAGTTTACATTTATAGATTTGTTTGCGGGTATTGGCGGAATGCGTATTGCTTTCCAAAATTTGGGTGGCAAATGTGTCTTTAGTTCGGAAATAGACGAACAAGCACAAAAAACATATGCAATTAATTTTGGTGACATTCCAGACGGAGATATTACAAAAATTAACGAAAATGAAATACCGGATCACGACATTTTGGTTGGCGGTTTTCCTTGTCAAGCATTTTCTATTGCCGGAAAAAGAGGCGGTTTTAATGATACAAGAGGAACATTATTTTTTGACGTTGCAAGAATAATTAAGGCAAAACAACCTAAGGCATTTTTCTTGGAGAACGTAAAGGGTCTAACTAACCACAGAGGCGGTAAAACATTAGCAACTATTTTAAATGTATTGAGAAATGATTTAGGGTATATTGTTCCGGAGCCGCAAATTATGAATGCAAAGAATTTTGGAGTACCGCAAAATAGAGAAAGAATTTTTATTGTCGGTTTTAGATCTGATTTGGGGATAAAAGAAGAAGATTTTGCATATCCAGAACCAACTGATACAACAAAAACTATAAGGGATATTATGGAAGAAAAACCCGTATCCGCAAAATATTATTTATCAACAAAGTATATTGAATGTCTTGAAAAGCATAAAGCAAGAAATGAGGCAAAAGGCAACGGTTTCGGATATGAAATAAAAGATTTGGACGGAATATCAAATACCATTGTAACCGGTGGTATGGGTAGAGAAAGAAACCTTATAATTGATAAAAGATTAAAAGATTTTACCCCTGTTACTCATATTAAGGGGGAAGTAAACAGAGAAGGTATTCGCAGAATGACACCGAGAGAATGGGCTCGTCTACAAGGATTTCCGGATAATTTCAAAATTGAAGTTGCGGATGTAAGTGCATACAAACAATTTGGAAATTCTGTTGCTATACCTGCTATTCAAGCAACCGCAAAGAATTTAATTGAAAAAATTATAAAGGAGTAATATGATTACACAAAACAAAGGGGAATGGAGTGAATTGTATGTTTTCCTAAAATTATTAGGAGACGGAGTTCTTTATGCTGCTGATGCAGATTTAAATAAAATAAATGATTTATATTATCCTTTAATTGAAATTTTGAGAAAAGAAGATGATAAAGTAAAGCATTATGTAAAAGACGATATAAATATAAAGATTATAGATGATTCAAAAAATGTTTTATTGGAATTACCAGCTACGGAATTTGAAACAAAAGCAAAAATATTGATTGACGAGATTAAAAAGGGAAGCAGTGCGTTTGCAATACCTGTTATAGAAGAATTTATGGATGTTATTAAATGTACAAAAGTCAAAGCTCCTGCTCTCGAAAAAAGTGATATTACTCTTGTGCTGCATGATTGTAAAACATTTAAAAACGAACTTTTTGGTTTCAGTATAAAATCCGACTTGGGTATGCCACCGACATTATTTAATTCGGGAACTTCAACTAATTTCACTTATGAAATTATAGGTAATATGACAAAAGCACAAGCTGATAAAATTAATGCAATAAATTCAAAATTTGCAAAGTTAAGAGAAAGAATTAATGCCATATATGAAGCGGGTTGTGAAATAAAATTTTCAAAATTGGAACACAAATCATGCAGGTCTAATTTGCAGATGATAGATACAAAAATGCCTGAGATATTGGCGGAATATATTTTATTGTACTTTTCCGGTAGAGGAAAAGAAATATCAGAACTAACACCGCTTGTAAGGCAAATAAATCCATGCGGATTTGACCTGACTTCGGAACAAAAATACTATGAGCATAAAATTAAAACTTTTTTAACGGATTGTGCATTAGGTATGACTGCGGCAAAACCTTGGGACGGCAAATTTCAAGCAACAGGTGGTCATATAATTGTAAAAGAAGACGGTGAAGTTCTTTGTTATCATATATACAACAGGAATGAATTTAGAGATTATTTGTTTAAGAATACAAGACTTGAAACACCAGACGCCAAAAGACATGGCTTTGGCACAATATATCAAGAAAACGGCAAAAACTACATTAAACTAAATTTGCAAGTAAGATTTATATAAAATAGAGGAATAAAATGAACGAAAAATTAAAATCAGTAGATATAATTATGTTGTTGTTGTATAGTCCGGGCTATACGGAAAATTATAATGAACCAATTTCAGGTAGAACAAAAATAACAAAAATGTTGTTCCTATTTGAAAAAGAATTAGCAAAAAAATTTAAATTAGATAAAATCACAGGTGAAGAAGATATATTTAATTTTAAAGCATGGAATTATGGTCCAATGTCCTCTACTATTTTTAAAGATATTGATTTTCTTAAAAATATCGGGTTTATAAAAACAACGGATAATGTGTCAAGTAACCTAACTATTGAAGAAGTACAAGAATACAACTACTACTCAGAAAAATATAATGATGATACTGATACTGAATTTCAAACAGAGACATATCATCTTTCAGAAAAAGGATTAAATTTTATCAAAGATAAGCAAAAGTACGATAAGTTATCCGACAATCAAAAACTGTATTTAAAAGAATTTAAAAAACAATTTAACAAAGCCCCGTTAAGAGATATTCTAAAGTATGTTTATACGACATATCCAGAATTTACGGAAAAATCCTTAATAAAAGATAAAGTATTGGGGGAAAATTAAGTATGAATACATTTCTTTATCCATTACTGTCAGCAATAGGTACAATGTTAACGGGGACATTTGCACTATTTTCCCCATTTATAAAATCAGAAGCCGATTTTACAAAAGAAGCAAATTTACATATATCACAAATCCGAGGTTTAAAAATAAAAAAAATTACAAAATATATTGACTATATATTTAACGAAAAAAGCGGTAATAATAATGGTAACTTTTTATATGTCGAAGATATACCAGCCGATTTTGTAGATTGCATAGATTATTATTTTTATGTAGAACAAAAAATTAAAGTAAATAAAAGCAGATATTCTATATTAAATTGGGTATTTATTATAAGTATAATAATTTCGTTTATAATGGTGCTTTTGTCAATTTTATTTAATTCAATATCTGAATTAAATAAATATTTGGTTAACCTCGTTGTGATAGAATTTATAATACTTTCTATACAGATTATTGTTGCCATAATATTAAGAAGTATTGGCAGCTGTGTTGATGAGTTATACCAAGACAAAATATTTAAAGAAATAAAACAGGATAGTAATGATTGAATCAGAAATAGATATGGTAAATAAAGCAGTTAAAATATATAAAAAACAAGGATTTTTAGTAACAACTGAAGTTCCGTTTTTGCATAGATCAATTGATTTGGTGTGTAAAAATGCGGAAGAACTTATTTCGATAGAATTTAAATTATCAAATTGGAAACGAGCAATTAAACAAGCCGAAAGCCATTTATTAGGTTCTAATAAGGTTTATATATGTATATTAAAACCTAAAAAAGGTATATCTCCTCTTTTGAAATCCGAAATAGAAAATTCTCCAATAGGTTTATTGTTTTTTGACCCAGACGAGGAAACCATAGAAGAGATTAAACCTGCAGAAATATCTAAAAAAATTTGGGCGGTCGGAAAGTATTGGTTAAACAAGTCTTTTGAAGAAAGGATAAATGCAGTATGACAAACTATAAACATTTAATAAGAATGGGCACAAATGCTGAAAAAAAATATTGTAGAGATTTCCAAAATCAATACGATGCTATAGTAATTAATGCAAATATATTGGCTCATACGACAAGTTCAATGTCATCATTTTTGGGTTGTGAATTATCAAAAGATTTTCTAATTGATCCTCAAACTTATGCATTTCAGTCCTATGGAAATCTTCTTCAAACTTCAAAAGGGAAAACTCCTAATGCAAATATAAAAAAATCCATATCGTCTATGTTGACAAGTTATGGAGAAAAAATAAAAAAAATTATTGAAGAGGAAAAAAGGTCTATTTCTTATAATGATTTTTTAGGTGAGGAAGGGGAAGCTTTTTTACATGAATTATCAGATAATGTAATTGACTTCCAGCTAAATACTATACAAAATCAAAGTCTTGAGAATTCTGAATACGGTGAGTATATACAATATGAATTAGCTTCTAACACTCAAACTGTAAATTTAAAACCTTTTGCATTAATTCCTCCATATTTCTACATGACAGAAAATACGGTTGATAATTGGATATTGCATAATACTAATGCTATTAAATACTGTAAAGAAAAATTCTGTGATGAAACAATATATGCACAAATTGTTATTAATAAAGAAATTCTTCTTAATACGGGAATTATTGATAAGATTATCAAATATTATTCATCAACAAATGCTGATGGTTATTTCATTTGGATTGATAGTTTTGATGAAAAAAATATAGGACAAACATATTTAAATAACTTTATATATTTTCTTAAAAATTTAAAAAATTGTAATAAACCTATATATCAAATATATGGTAGTTATTTTTCAATAATGCTTACAAAAGACTGTTTATCAGGAACGTGCCATGGTATGGAATATGGCGAAACACGAGAAGTTTTTCCTGTTGGGGGTGGTATTCCCGTCTCAAAATTCTATATGCCTGATTTACATAAACGATTATTATATAGAGATGCTTTAGAGTTTTTATTAGCAAAAAAATATTTAGTAGATAAAGCAACATATTTTTCTAATGTATGTGATTGTAAGACTTGCAAACAAGTAATAAATGATAATCCAGAAATTGATTTTTCTGCTTATGGAGACTTCAATTCTACGACATTTAAGCGAAAAGCAGGAAATAGAGAATATAGTGTTACTATGGATTATCCTACAACTGAAGCTAAAGACTTATGTTTAAAACATTATCTGTTTAATAAAACTGTGGAATACGAATATGTAAACACTAAAAATTGGCAAGAATTAATACAACAATTATTAGAGGCACATAATAATAGTTGCGACATATTAGGAGATGATGTGGATTATCTTTTGACTTGGGCAAATGTAATTAAAAGTAATTTTATAGAAGACCAAGAAATATAAATTCTCAAACCGTGTGTTAATTTACAGTCTGTTCTCTAATAATAAAGCGAAGTGTTATCTCTTTTTTATTTATAGGGTTTGATGAGAACTCTTTTTTAGTTCGAGCAATCTGTGAATAGAATGCGTAGAGTTTTTGACGAAAGAATAAAATTCTTGAAGTCAAAACTTGCAGACACGTTTAACGCGAACAGGTCAAGACAATCTCTCCCTTGCTATTATTATTTTGTTTACCTCACGAGTAATCGCCGTGCGCAGCGCACGTCTCCCTCTCGTAAAAACGATACTTAATTGTTTTTACTCGGCAGAATATAAAAAGATGTCTAAAATAATTGCTTATTTGTGAAATTTTTCACAATTTGGAATATATTTTTTTATAATTATCACAATATTATAAGTTATGTATATTATTTTTGCTGATATATTTGTTTTTTGCCATGTTCATGGTACGATTTTTAACGTAAATAGTAAGTAATAGCACATATTTTGAATATGTCGTATGAAAATAAAGGAGAAAATAAATTATGGCAGAAAAAAGAGTTTGGCTTTTTAGAGAAGGCAAAGCTGATATGCGTAATCTCTTAGGTGGTAAAGGTGCAAACCTTGCAGAAATGACTAATTTAGGTCTTCCTGTTCCTCCGGGATTAACTATCACTACTGAAACTTGTATGGAATACATCAACAACGGTAATAAAATGCCTGAAGGCTTGATGGATGAAGTTAAATACTACTTAAAAGAAGTTGAACAACAAGCAGGTAAAAAGTTCGGCGATAAAACTAATCCATTGTTGGTTTCTGTTAGATCAGGCGCAAGAGTTTCAATGCCGGGTATGATGGAAACAATCTTAAACTTAGGTTTAAACGATGAAACTGTAGAAGCTATGGTTGCTTTAACTAATAACCCACGTTTCTGCTATGACTCATATAGAAGATTTTTAACAATGTT
>OMPX01000030.1 GCA_900313115.1 uncultured bacterium | reverse complement strand
TAGACTTTCTCATTATGAAACATATACAGATGAGTGATTACGGAGAGTCGGAGCGCAGCGTGTCGGTGTTACTTAAAGACCGGCTGCGACCTTATTAACTTCCCATAATATTCACTATGAACGAAAATTACAGTAAAATTGTATATATATCTAAGTTTATATATCTTTTAGCCCTTGATATCATTTTCTATTTTTAATAGAACATCATCAACTTTAGAAATATCTTTAATACCGCCTTGAGCAAAATTAGGACGGCCGCCGCCGTTTGCACCTGATGCTTTAGCGATTTCTCCTACCAATTTGCCTGCATTCATACCAGCTTTTACAAAATTATCAGATACTTTCACGAGTACCATTCTTGGTGATACAAGGATAATAATACTTTCACCGAGTTTACTTGATAAAAATTCAACCCCTGCTTTTATACTGTCATTATCCATCTGCTCTATTTTAGAAATAAATAACTTCCCGTCAACCCCATTTACATTTACCCCTTGGGCTTTTGATAAGAAGGTATCGAATTTTGCACGGGCATTTGCACTCTTTAACTCAACTATTTGTTTTTGAAGTTCTCTGTTTTCTTCAGACAGTTTTTCAACTCTTTCTTCAACTTCATTATAGTGAACTTTGAATTTAGTTGAAAGTTTGTCGATTTCTTCTGCTTTTGAATTTAAGTAATCAAGAGCAGCATCACCGACTAC
This sequence comes from uncultured bacterium, assembly GCA_900313115.1. Lineage (GTDB taxonomy): Bacteria > Cyanobacteriota > Vampirovibrionia > Gastranaerophilales > Gastranaerophilaceae > UBA2883. The sequence continues at coordinate 11,146 of OMPX01000030.1, read as the reverse complement.
AACTTCTATTCTTCTTGTTCCTGCTGCAATAGCACCTTCCGAAACGATTTTGAATAATCTTAAATCAGCAGTATTACTTGCGTGAGTACCTGCACAAAACTCTTTAGAAATACATTCTTTACCTTTTCCTACAGAAACAACTCTTACGGTGTCGCCGTATTTTTCACCAAATAATGCAGTTGCACCCGTTTGATTAGCTTCTTCAATAGACATTACATCAGTATGGACTTCAATTTTTTCTTTTATCCAATCGTTAACGATTTTTTCTGTCTTTTTAATTTCGTCAGGAGTCATTGCTCTTGAGAACGTGAAGTCAAACCTCATACGATTTTCTTCAACCTGAGAACCTGCCTGTTTAACCTCGTCACCAACAACTTTAATCAAACCTGCCTGCAACAAGTGAGCAGATGTATGGTGAAGTCTTATTTCAGCGCGTCTCTTTGAGTCAATTTTTGCACAAACTTCTTCGCCAATAGTTATATCACCGTTCAATAAAGTACAACGATGAACATAAAGTTCGTTTACTTTGAATGTTGTAAGAACTTCAAGTTTTAGATTATTATTTTCAATAATACCGCTGTCACCGACTTGTCCGCCACATTCAGCATAGAAAGGAGTCTTATTCAATACAACATCAACAAAACCTTCGCCCTCTATTGTGCCTATGATTTTTGCCGAACATTCGGTTTCAGTATATCCTACAAATTCGGTTGACCCTACTTGTTCTTCCATTTTTGCATATTTCATATCGCCTGTGACAGAGATTTTTGCAGTAGCAGCTTTTGCACGCTCTTTCTGCTCTTGCATAGCGGCACGATAACCTTCTTCATTTACCCCCAAACCATTTTCTTCAGCGATTTCTTTTGTAAGTTCAAATGGGAAACCGTAAGTATCATAAAGTTTGAAAGCACTTTCGCCATCAATGTCTTTTTTGTTGTTAATAAACTCCTCAAGCATTTTATAACCTCTGTCAAGAGTTTTATTAAATCTTTCTTCTTCTTTCTTGATTGTATCTATGATTTTAGCTTTGTTCTCAACAAGTTCAGGATATGCCTTGCCGTAGTTTTCAACAACAACATCAACTAACTTATGTAAGAAAGGAAGTTCCATTCCTAAAATTTTACCGTGTCTTAATGCACGTCTTAAAATCATTCTCAATACATAACTTCTTCCTTCATTCCCCGGGATAACGCCATCGGAAATCAAGAAAGAAACACATCTTGCGTGGTCTGTTATGATTCTTAAAGAAATATCTGTTTTTTCAGATTTTTTATAAGGAACACCGCTCATTTCTGAAACTTTATCTAAAATAGGTTTTAATAGGTCAGTTTCAAAAGTTGATGCAACACCTTGGCAAACCATAGTAATACGTTCCAAGCCCATACCTGTATCAACATTTTTCTTTTCTAACGGTGATTGATTGCCTTCTTCATCTTGATATAATTCTGTAAATACAAGATTCCAAATTTCAACCCATCTGTCACATTCGCAAGTATCAATACCGCAATTCGGGTCATCACATTTGTATTCCTCGCCTAAATCGTAATGAATTTCAGAACAAGGTCCGCAAGAACCTGATGCCCCAGGAGGACCCCAAAAATTGTCTTTTTTACCTTTTCTTTTAATACGTTCCGCAGGAACACCTATGCTTCTCCAGATATCATAAGCCTCATCATCTGTTTCAAAAATTGTTATCCAAAGTCTGTCTTTGTCAAGTTTAAGAACTTCCGTCACAAATTCCCAAGCCCAAGGAATAATTTCTTTTTTGTAATAATCTCCAAAAGAAAAATTACCCAACATTTCAAAGAAGGTATGGTGACGAGGAGTACGACCAACATTTTCAATATCAGAATCTTTTCCGCCTGCTCTGGCACATTTTTGGCAAGATGTTGCTCTAGCTGGTTCATAAGGACATGGCTGAATACCCAAAAATATCGGTAAAAACTGTAACATACCTGCTGTTGTTAATAATACGGTAGGATTATCAGGCACAAGGCTTGAACTCTCAACAACCGTATGTTGACGTTTATCTTTAAAATAGTTTAAATATAAATCTCTTATTTCATTTCCTTTTAGCATTATTAAATTCCTTATTTATGTAGTTTATAATATCTATTTTACAACAAACAGAAGAGGAGAAAAATTTCGATTTTCTCCTCTAATTATATTTTTTTTAAAATATTATAATTTATTTACCTGATAATATGATTGTAAAATCACTATTGCCAACACAGTAATATTTCATAGGATCATAAACATACTGTGTTTTTCTGATTGCAGGCACTCTTTCTTGTAAATATTTATAGAAAGAATTAGAAACATTATTGTTATGTGCAATAAATTGTGTATGCGGTAAACCTGCAATTTGAAGCATATTAACCGTATAACCTAAATTCGTTAATTGCGTTTTCAGAGCGTTTGCTGCATTAGCTTCACTCGGAGTAAACATAATGCCTCCTACAAGATGTGCAGTATTATCAGCCGCAGTTTCTTCTCTATATATTAGCCTGTTAACAACGTCTTGAACTTTGTCAGGATCTAATATCCAATAACTTATACCGCCTCTTGAATTTGGAGCACCGGGAAGCATTGCTATTTGGATGCTGTCTTCATCAAAACCTTTAGCTAAAGCTGCAAGTTGTGATAATTCATAAATAGACATATCTGTTTTAATATATTTTTTTGAGATATTAATTATTTCAGGGATTTTGGAAATTGTCTGAGGACTTTGTACTCTTTCTAAAAATCCTCTCAAAAACCACTGTTGACGTCTTGTTCTTCCGATATCGCCAAGGGCATCGTGTCTGAATCTCAGATATCCGACAGCCTCCTGACCTGAAAGTATATGTGTTCCTTTATCAAGATTGATGTGAAGTTTTCCTGCGTAATCATCATATTTCATTCTTTTTTCAACATAGATTGGAATACCGCCTAACGCATCAATGACTTCTCTTACACCTTCATCGTGTACACAAATATATCTGTTTATTTTTATACCCAGAGTATCTTCTATAGTTTTCTTAGCTGTATCAATTCCACCATAAGCGTGAGCAGCATTAATTTTATCTACGCCGTGGTTTCCTGCAATATAAACTTTACTGTCACGAGGAATAGAAATTGCATTTACGGAATGTGATGCCGGATCAACGTTCAAAACAATTATAGTATCCGAACGTGTACCTTTCCACTGATCAGTACCTTTACCGTTTGAATCTACGCCTAATAATAATATATTTTGTTGTCTGCCAAAAATTGACCAATTGCTTGATGAACGAGTATGAGATTTGATTACATTTCCTATTGCTAAAATTTGTTTAGTAATAAGAGAATCTTCTCCAAACAAACTTATTACCAGTGTATCATTTTGGACAAACCATAATCCAAAAATCAGTACACAACAAACTCCTAATACAAAAGTCAATAAAGATTTTGCAAAATTTGAAGTGTCTTCTCTTTCTTCTTTTATGTGTTGTAAAAATTCATTATATTCACGCTCATCACGAGTGCGTACTCTTCTTTGTTTATTTCTGTATTGATAATCATTCATAAATTTAGTTCTCTCCAAGTAATAACAGTATCATACCACAAGCATAATTACGTTTGAACAATATAAAATAAAACATCATATTATAAGAGTATAAATTATAAAAGTGAGATAGATTTATCTCACTTTTACAATGAATTATATTATTGGATAAATTAATATCTTGCCAAGTATTTATCCAATTCCCACTTGGTAACAGCCGTTCTGTATGAATCCCATTCTTTTTCTTTTGTTGTTACAAACTCATTCATAATATGCTGACCTAGTGCTGCGTTGGCTACAAGTGATTTATCAAATAAATCGACCGCTTCTTTTAAAGTTCCCGGAAGTGAATCAATTTTTTGTCTTTTTCTTTCCTTAGAAGTTAGTTTATAAATATTGCTTTCAACAGGAGCCGGCGGATCGATTTTATTTCTGATACCGTCTAAACATGCTTCTAAGATTGCAGCAAATGCCAAATATGGGTTACAAGCAGGGTCAGGTGAACGAAGTTCTACTCTTGTTGCAACACCACGTTTTGCAGGCACTCTCAATAAAGCACTTCTGTTAGCCAATGACCAAGCTAAATATACAGGTGCTTCATATCCCGGTACAAGACGTTTGTAGCTGTTTACTGTTGGGTTAAGTATAGCGGTAATACTTTTAATATGTTTTAAAAGTCCGCCAATAGCCCATTTTGCGGTATCTGACAATTGATATTCCGCTTTTTCATCATAGAAAGCATTTTTGCCGTCTTTGAATAATGAAATATTACAGTGCATACCTGAACCGTTAATTCCATAAATAGGTTTTGGCATAAAGGTTGCATGCAAATAATGTAGAGCTGCAATAGCTTTGACAACAACTTTGAAAGTTGCAACATTATCAGCAGTAGTAAGGACATCAGCATATCTGAAATCAATTTCGTGCTGACCGTCAGCAACTTCGTGGTGAGAAGCTTCAATATCAAATCCCATTTCCTGTAAAGTAGTAACAATATCGGATCGAACATCTTCGCCTAAATCTTCAGGCCCAACATCGTAGTAACCTGCTTTATCCATTGTTGTAGTTGTAATATCACCATTATCATCTTTTGCGAATAAGAAAAATTCAGCTTCAGGCCCGATATTCATTGTAAAGCCCATTTTTTCCGCTTCTTTCATTACTCTTTTTAAGTTACAGCGAGGACAGCCTTCAAAAGGTGTTCCGTCTGCGTTATAAATATCACAGATTATACGGGCAGATTGATAACCTTCTTCATTTCGCCACGGTAAAATTTCAAAAGTATTTTTGTCAGGATAGAAAAACATATCAGAAGTTTCAATGTTTCTGAAACCTTTAATAGATGAACCGTCTAACATCATGTCATTATTTAACGCTCTGTCAACATGTGATGCAGGTATTGATAAGTTTTTTACCTGACCGTTCATATCAACGAATTGAAGTTTAATAAATTTGATATTATTTTCTTCAATCATTCTTTTTATATCTTCGTTTGTATAATTTTTCTTGTCTAATCTTTGATAATTAAATTCGCCCATATTCTCTCCTTCTAAAATGGAAAATAACGATATTATATATTATAATCTTTACCCTTTCAAATAGTCAATATTTATTGAAATTAAGATTTATTAAGTATTTTAGTGGTCAGAAATTCTTATAGCATGTAAAATGTTAATATAAATGATAACGTATTATGTAAAGAAATGGGCTGAAATTCTTTACAGAGAGTTTTATTTAGTTGTAAAATTCATTATAGGAGAGAAATTGTGGTTAACGGTTACGAGAATTTCGACAATACGGAAATGAATTTTAGAAAAGATGCTCTTATACAAGAAAGAGTAGGTCTTATTTCTACTCACATGTATAAACAATTTCTTGATTACCAAAATGCAACTGTTCACACAGTAGAAATTTTTAATGAGATTATAGAAGATTTAAAATTGATTACGGAAGCTCTTAAAAAATCATTTGCCTCAAGGGGAGTTCCGACTCAGAATATTTATGTTGATTATGACCCGCAAAAAACAGTCATTACTCTGAATTTTATGTGGCATAAAATAAGTTTAACAACACGTTGTAATTTCAAACCGCAAGAGTTATACAGAGATGGCGGAAAATCTGTATTCAGCGGAAGAATTATGGCAATAAGAGGTAGTTTCAGGGAAGTCACAAAAGGTTCTGATGATAAAGATGAAATTATGAAAGCTCTTTTGGATAATGAAATAGCTTCTTTGTATGTACCTGTTGATAAAATGCAAAATTCTATTTTTAAAATCAAGAATTATCCAAACAGGGAATTCTTTTTAACCTCACAAGATTCAGCTAAAGAGTTTGTTTTGAAAGTAATTGAAATTGTCTGTGGTGATCCTATATATCATATTGAAGGATCTATAAAGAGTTTTAATATTTAATTAACGGATAATATGAATTAGATATGTCATATTCACTATTACTCAGACAGGGTAAACAAGTTATAATTTATCCGACATTGCAATTGGTAATAGGCATGAAAAGGGCATGCATGCTAACTTTTTTACAAAAGTTAACACAAATTAAAATCATGAAAACATGCACCATGCATGGTTTTTCATGGTTTGACACCATGCAAACCATGATATACTCTCATGTAGAGCAATTTAAAAATCCTAAAATCCACTTGTTATGCTATTTTGCGTGTACTTCCAACACTTGTAATAATCGTTTACAAACCTCTTGTAATCAGCGACTTAATCTATATAATGAAAATAAGAAGAAACCTGATGGAAATGGTTTAAATAACCATAAAGCAGTTAGTATATTGAAGAATAATTGATTTATATAATCTTGGGAGGATAAGTTGTTTAGAAGTCGTGATATGGGGAGAGCTGTTGCCGTTCGCAGATGGACAACTACGGCAATTGAATGTTATAAAAGAGGCTGCAACTGTGAAGGTTGCTTTTACAATGATTTCTTTAGCGGTTCCTATCAAAAATGTCAAATGAAGGCATCTGTGCTTGAATTAGTTAGAGTTATAGGAACACCTGATGTTGATTTACCTCAAGTTATTGGGGACTAATTAACTTATTGGGCTTTAAAAATAAATAAAAATATTGTATAATGAAAAATGTAGATTATTATTGGAGGCATAAATGCACATTCACGTAAATGGTAAAAACATTGAAATTACGGATGCTATCAAGGCGTACGTGAAAGAAAAATTAGGTAAAGTAGCCAATCATTATGATCAAATTACGGCTATTGACGTTATTTTAACTGTAATTAAGAACCCGGCAGCATCAGGAAAGTACATTGCAGAAGTTTCTTGCAAATTGAACGGTAAAAACATCCATGTAGAAGTTTCTGAAGACGAATCTATGTATGCAAGTATTGACTTAGTTGCTGACAAATTAGACAGACAAGTTAAAAAGTTCAAAGATAAATCATTATCATCAGATAAAGGTTCAATCAGAAATGTTGTAGAATCTAAAGATGAAGAACTTGAACCGGAAGAGGTTTAAATAAAATTAAATATTAAAAACAAAAAGACCGATAAAATCGGTCTTTTTTTATGTAAATAATACAAATTGTAAACATAATTATACATGCTCCATTAGAATAGTTGTCAAACCTAACAAAATATGATATTATAATAAGGCGGAATATTATTAGTGTAGAAGGAAATGGGACAATATGTTAGTTTCAGCAATCGCAACTTTTCAGGCTATAAATGCACAACATAGAGCTGGCATGGCTATGATGCAATCTAACAATGCAATGCTTAGCAGTATCAGAAATGTTGGTGCAGGGGAAACAAACTTCAATGCGTTACACCAACAAGACATGAAGAATGAGACAAACAGTGTTAAAGCTCAATTGATGTATCAGATGGCAAGTGCTTGGAAAAAGCATGCTGAAGCACAATTGAAAAGAGATATCAAAAACCAAGGCATTGATTACAAAGCGTAATTTTTGACTTGATGCCTTTTATGAATGGATTTTTTCGCATCTCATACAAAATGGTTAATGTTTATTTAAGTTAGAGAGCTTTTTGCTATATATTTTTTTATTAAAAAATGTTAATTAATGAAAAATATATAGCAACTTTTTTTGCATACATACATTATTGTCAATACAGTGTGTACATATAGGAGTGTTGTTGTGAGTTATAATCTAAGTTTTAATATTACCCCATCTCAGGAAGGAGCTTCCAGACCTTTCGATGTGAGAGTACACCAAAGTCAGAGTCAAAAACAAGAACCTGTGAAATTGTATTTAACATCCAATCCATACGAAGAACCTATCATTTGTAAGCCGGCAAAAAACGCTTCTGAAAAAGTTTCTTTGGTAAAACGTGCCGGTAAAAAAGTGCTTAATGGCATAAGAAAAGTCCGACCGGGGCATATTTTTGCAATGGCAATGATGGGAATGATGTGTTTTGTTCGATTTGGGGGAAGTGCCAGTGCTCCTCAGCAGCCACAAAAATCAGTATCTGCTGCAATGGCAAACGCATACGAACAAGGAGCTCAACACGTACGTGACAGCATCAGAATAGCTCATCTTGAACAACAAAATAAACTCATTTCAGATTCTCTTAAACAACTAAAAAAATTACCAAAATAATTAAAGCATGGTAAAATTTACCTATGCAAAATTTAAATCTGAAAGACAAAAATTTATATTACATAGGCGGGATTGTCAGAGATGAAATCTTAAACAAAGAAAGCTTTGATTATGACATTACCTATGTAGGTAATGCTATTGAATTTTGTAAAAATTTAGAAAAAAATAATATCGGAAAAATTCTTCAAATAAACGAACCGTTTGGAACAGTTCGTATGCTTATTAACAATAAAGAGGTAGATATCGCATCAACAAGAGATGAAATATATCCCGAAAAAGGACATTTACCGGTTGTTTCAGATATTGGCTGTGAGTTAAAAAAAGATGTGCTCAGACGAGATTTCACTATTAACGCAATGGCAAAATCCACCCTTACAAATGAAATTATTGACTACACAAACGGACTTGAAGATATAAAAAATAAAACTTTGAGAGTTTTACACGATAATAGTTTTATTGACGATCCGACAAGAATATTAAGAGGGCTTAAATTCAGTGTTAGATTTGGATTTTCTCTTGATAATCACACAAAAAAATTACAAGATACTTATCTTGAGAACATAAACAGAGATATGAGTTATAAGAGATTAAAAAAAGAACTCATAGAAACTTTTAATCTAAATAAGCAAAAAGCCTTTGACTTATTTTTTGAACAAAAAATATATAAACTTTTAAGCGAAAAAGAGCTTAAAAAACCTGAATATAATATCGAAAATTTAGTAAAAACATATCCTGTAAAACACGTATGGTTAGTGTATATTGGCTGGATAATTTCTGATAATTTTTCACAAAATTTACACCAAAATTTACCCCTAAATTTACCTCAAAATATACCCCTGACGAAAGATGAAAAAAAGATTATAGATGATTATAGAACTTTAATGGATGCAAACATTGATTCAGATAATTATTCTATATATAAAAATTTTGAAAATAAAGCAACAGAAGCTATTTTACTATATACAATTATGTCGGGAAAAGATTACGGACTCAAATATTTTAAAATAAAAGATATTAAAGTTAAGATAAACGGAAATGATTTAAAGAATATTGGAATATCACCATCAAAAAAATATTCGGATTGTTTCGATTATATTTTAAAAAACAAACTAAAAAATCCTGATATGACAAAAACAGAAGAACTTGAACTTGCAAAACATTTTTTTAAATAATATTCAACTCAATTTCAAAATCAGTTGAAACACTGTCTGACTTTAAAAGCCTTAATTTTCCTGACATTTTTTCAATATTGGTTTTTGAAATATATAAACCAAGTCCTGAGCCTGAAGCTTTTGTGGTTACACCTTCTTCAAAAATTTTATCGGGATTTTCAATAGGTTTTGCATTATTAGATACAATAATTTTCACTTTTTTGTCTTCCAATTTACAAGATACATTGACATTTTTTTCTTTTTCATTTTCAAAAGCTTCACAGGCATTTTTAATAAGATTGATAATTACACCGATAAATATATTTTTATCCACGGATACTATTACTTTATCATCAGTAGTGACATCTGCCCCTAAATTTACCCCATTATTTACCCCTAAATTTACCCCTACACCTTTTTTAAGACCGTAAACTTTTGCCAATTCGACCGCTTCTGATAGTAATTCTGCCAAGTTCCACTCAGATAATTCAAAACTATATGTTGACTTTAATTCCAACATTGAATTTCCGGCCATTATAAGAGCATTTTTAATACTTTTAACGGAATTAAGGATAGTTTCATCACTAATATCATTTTTGACGCAGTATTTGGTTATAATCTCAGCATATAAATCACAAATAGACAATTGATTTTTAACTTCGTGTGATATATGTCTTATTCTTTCGACGTTGTACTCCATAATTCCTTTCTTAAAATAATCGGGCTCATTTGCTGAACCCGATAATTTCCCCATTTTGCAATTTCTCGCTATTATAATTTCTAAATAGAAACAAATTTAGCTTTTCTTTTCTTATCGAATCCGTGTCTTAGTGCATAAAGAACAGCTTGAGTTCTGTCTTTAACCTGAAGTTTTTGGAAAATATTATTAACGTGCGTTTTAACAGTTGTATTAGAAATATACAATTTGCTTGAAACTTCGTTATATCCGTAACCTTGAGTCAATAAATCAAGCACTTCTTCTTCTCTTTGAGTAAGAGATGAAAGTAATTCTTCGTTCACTGTTTCTTCTTCTTCACGAACAGATTTTTGGAAATATTCAAAGAATCTTAAAGATAAAGCTGACGGTAAATAGATTTTACCTGAAAGGACTTCTTCAATAGCACAAATAAGCTGAGCAGAAGCCATAGTTTTAAGAACATACCCTCTTGCTCCGACTTTCATTGCTCTAAAGATTAAATCTGCATCATCATACGCACTTAATACTAAAATTTTTGTATTTACACCTAATCTTTGAATTTCGTGTATTGCTTGTAAACCATTTTTATCAGGCATATTCATATCAACCAAAACGATATCAGGTTGATATTTTTTAACCATATTAACACCTGTTGAAACACTTGTAGAAGTCTGTACAACATCATAACAACCTTCTAAGTTTAATAATTCCTTCACTCCCATTAAGTGCTCATAATTGTCATCAATTAAGACAATTCTTGATTTTTTTCTAAAATTTCTATGCATTTCTCTCTCCCTAATTATATAAATTAAATAGTAACTTCCATCTACACTATTCATACTACTACTTTTTAGATGAGATATTCATCAATATAAATGTTTATTTTATATAAAATTCGGTCGATAATCTTATCTAGTCCGAATGGTCTATAATAGGGGTAAATACCTTATAATATATGACGTTTCGGCATATCCACCAAAGGCATGACATGTCGTATAAATATATTAGACTATATGATGCATGTCTAATACTAATTATTGACTAAAACATTTTGAAAGATTACAATATAATCGAATAAATATATTAACGAAACGGAGCCGTCTCCGTGTTAAACTTAAGAATACAAATTATGCGCCTATAGCTCAGTAGGATAGAGCGGTGGTTTCCTAAACC
>OMPX01000073.1 GCA_900313115.1 uncultured bacterium | reverse complement strand
CCATACGGATGCACGGTGCGCCATTCATTCTTGGTCTTGGATTGATACTTGATTTTGATGACTTTGCAAGCAATCACGGCATTACGCAGCTTTTGCATGAATTTTGGATTGACCTTGATTTTTGGCCCAGCACGCAAAGCATAACCTTCGGCTTCCAACAAAGCCTCGGCATCAGGTTCAAGACGGTTTAGGGCTTCGCTGCTCATAGAGGCCTTGATTTTATGCATAATCGTTTCAAGTGCATCAACATCTTCGGGCATTTTGGTCTTCATGAGTTTGATAGCGTTTTGCAGCGCATTGATTTCAGTTAAGGAAAAACCGACATATTGTCCGAGTGAGCCCTGCGGAATATACCAGCGTTTGGTATTGTGGGCGCCGTTAATCTCTTTAATTTGCGGAAACTGCTCCTTGACCATATCTTTCATACGAATAGCGGTGCGCTTGGAAACATTGAACTTCTGCATAATATCGGCAATAGACACGCCATTTTCGGCATTTTGCATCCACAGCGACATTTCTAACAACTTCTGCGTCTTTTGGTAAAACATATCAAACCTCCGTTTTTGAGCATTATATCGCACCGGCGTTTATAAATGGTAAAGAAGATGTCAGAATGTGGCAACATAGGCAAATTAGCGAATTGACAAAGATTTTTAATCTGCTATATTATAATCTTGTAAGGAGTTGGTGTGGAACTTACCTCCATAACATCAGCCGCTCGGGCACCAACAGGTAAGTTGTCTGGTGTACCGTTTATAGCTTATAAGCTTAATAAGAAAACATTTCGTAGGTCAGAGAGTCGCATCCTGCCGACAAGATTATCTTGCAACGACGTTGGTTGGCGCCCAGCCGAAATGTTTTCTTAGCTCTTGAATGCGTAGCGATATATCCGCTGCCCGTAGGATTCAGAGCTTCCGTTGGTGGATATATCATCAACGGATTTCTTTTTATCATAATACTTTTAATTAATGCCAATATCTGACAACAATTTGAACATTTTCACACAAGTCAATGTCAAATCGTGACATTTCTGAACAGTGGTGGTATTGCATAATAAAAATAACATGTGTAATATACAAGAATAAGGAGCAAAAGTAATGTGTAAAAAACTTTCAATAAAAACTCCATTTTTTAGTAATGATAATATTTACAATAAGTTGGCAATGCCATATCCGATTGATGAAGCACAAAGGTTTCTAAAAGAAGCAAAGCCTTTGCTTATTGGGCATACTCTTGATGAAGTGTTGGTTCGCGGTTGGGATGGTGATTGGGATGGAACTGCCAGTGAAACATTATCTCTGAATGAAAATGACTTAGATAGTGAATGGGTCGGCCATTTTATTTTTGTTATCAATAAACAACATTTTGAAGTATTCATAATGGCCGTAAATCATTACGAATTGGGCTTAAATACGATTGAAGTCGGAAAAATAGTAAAAACAAAGGGAAAGAAAGCAAATGATGTCAAAGGAATATGGTGCAATCAAAAAGGCAATGACAATTATCTGGATATATCACATATATTTGAAGATAGCGTTCTCAAACAAAAAATTACTGATATTGAATTGACAGCAGATAATTATGAAGATTATCAATATCTGCAAAATGTTATTATTAAATTTGAAAATGGCTATTCTTTGCGGCTTGAAGAAGGGCTCGATAATACAATAATTCAGATGAATTATACAGAAAAGGAAATAACGGAAAATCAAAAAATCAGAATAGTTATTGATTCTGATTATGACAGCAGAGCCACAAGACTGGAAGCTGTTTTGCCTCAAATAAAAGATGCTGTCTGCGGAAAGCCTTTGACAAAGATATTAAATAAAGCAATCTGGCATGCGGATTTTAAAGAATGGAATGTTTGTATTACATCCGAAAATGTTCATCAGGTATATTTTGAAGATTTTGAATTTATAATTGGGGATAAAGTATTGAAAGTTGTGATAGATGCGCCAAGCTACGGAATTGAACTCAATAATGATAATGTAGAAAAAATATATCCAACCAAAGATATACCTATTAAAGATTGGGCCGATTGCGGATACAAGCCGACACCTGAATATAATGATATTTCTCATATATACAGTTTTTTAATCGGTGCAAAAGTTACGGATATTACAATAAAAAAGGATACCTGTTACGAGGATGCAAATTTGGAAGCATTTATTATTCATTTATCAAATGGTCGTAGGATAGAAGTATCAAATCAGGATGATAACCCTTGGATAAATGTGCGGTGAGGAACTTAAAAATGATTGTAATGAAATGGTCGGCTGATATATTCAAAAAATATGGAAGTAAGGTCGGATTAGTTTTAATGCGGCTATTTGAGATTTTTGTCGCAGTTGTATTGATTATGTTTTTGCTTCTTAGGTACATGTATGTGCATATCGGATTTTGACAAATAATTGATATGTCATCTAAACAGGATTAAAGACAATGAAAGAAAAACTTGAAAAAGATGAAGAAAATAAAGTTTTTGAAGAAATTGATAACATAAGGCTACATCCGATATATAAGGAAGCGATGCGATTTTGCTTTGCAAACTTTAAGAGTATGGGGGCTAAAATATTTAGTGTTATGTTCGGATTAGTATTGTTGGTAATACTTTTAATAATATTAGATCATATCGCGGGAGAGAAATGTATAAAAGAATGTCAAACAGAAGGAAAAATAACTGATTGTAACGATTTTTGTTATTAGAGGAGAATAACCATGGAAAAGAAATATGATACATTTGATTATGAGATAAAACGTGTGACATACAGCCACAGTCATACATCAGGTGATGGTTTATTGCGATGCGTTTTTATGATAAACAGAGAAGATATACTGGATATTATCGAAAAGGCTTCAATAGATAGTGACGATTTTCATCATACAACTCTGACTGATTTATGGGTACATGACCTTGATGGTGACCCTTATGAGCCAGGGAGGATTCATTTGTTAATATGTTCTTGCGATGAACTAGGGTGTGATAATATTTCCGTAAAGGTAACAGAAAATGAAAATAGTATTAAATGGGACAGTTTTCGCAGTGAGGGTGACGATTCTGAAGACTTGAAACTTTCATTTGAATTTGAAAAGAATGATTATAACCGAAAAATGGAACAATTAAAGGCTTTGGCACGAGCATCATGCATGAGGTGAAAGGAACACAAAGATGGCTAAATATGACAACGAAAAGCTTTATATTGTAATTGACGAGGAATACCGTGATACATTTGAAGACAAGGTAAATGAGTTTTTAGCAAAAGGATATTTGCCTTTGGGTGGTGTTTCAACCCACACAAATAAAGACGGCCGTATTCATTTTTGCCAAGCACTATTAAAGTCGGACGAAGTTATGTCATCTAAACAGGATTGAAGACAATGAAAGAAAAATTTGAAATATTAAAGAAATATGCACGTATTATCACCAAATATGCTTTTTACGCTTTTGTGGCGATAACAATCATTGATTTAGCAATTCTTTATTGTCTTAGAGGTTCAGAATTTAGGACAACAGAATATACAATAAACTCATACGCATTTAGAGTACTGGTACATCTATTACCTCTTTGGATTGGTTACTTGATATATAAGATATTAAATGTTACTTTTAAAAAGTCTCCAGTTCTTTTTTGTGTAGCATTCTTTTTTATATGGCCATTGATAGGACTTTTTGCCGTGACTTTCTTCTTTGGATTTTTTGGCAGTTATGGTGATGGAAGTTATGATGAATGTATGGAAATGTGTGTTAAAGAAGACCAATCCAACTATAATGAATGTACGTTTAGCACTTGTGATTTTCCGATTTAAATATTAAAGGATAATAAGCCTTTCTTTATTTTTACTCATTATCCCAATGACGGTATATTTCGGCCAAAATTGCCCCTGAGATGTTGTGCCATACTGAGAAAATCGCTCCCGGCACTGTTGCCATGGCAAGCATCGGAAATGATGTGGCGGCTAAACTTGTTGCCAATCCGGAGTTTTGCATTCCGATTTCAATAGAAAATGCCTTAATTTTTGCCGGCTCCATTTTGAGCATTTTCCCTAGCGTAAAGCCGCATAAATATCCCAAAAGATTATGCAACACGACAACACTCAAAACTAAAAATCCGCAAGTATAGATTTTCTCGGCATTATGCGCCACTACCGTCGCTACAATCATACAAATTGCTACTACTGAAATTATTGGCAATAAATCTACCATTTTTTGTGTGGCGGTTGCAAAAAAACGATTGATAACAAAACCCAACACAATCGGGATTAAAATCACATTAACTATCGCCAACAGCATACTTGTCATATTTACATCAACTGTTGTATGCAACAAAATGTATGTTACAATCGGTGTTAATATCGGGGCTAGTAGGGTGTTCACGCTGGTAATTGAGACCGATAAGGCAATATCTCCTTTGGCAAAATAAGTGATGACATTGCTAGCTGTACCACCAGGGCAAGTCCCGACTAAAATTACGCCGGCGGTCAAAGCGGCATCAAGTCCGAACAGCCTGCTTAAAGCAAAAGCCAAAAGCGGCATAATCGTAAATTGAGCAAAAATGCCGCAAAGAATGTCCTTCGGACGCTTGAATACCAAAATAAAACTTTCCGGCTTTAAGGTCATGCCCATACCGAACATTATTACCATCAACAGATAGTTTATCCACGAGGTTGAAATCCATAGAGCGCTTTGTGGAGAAAAAAGAGAGATTAAAGCAATAATCAGCACAATCAGCGCCATGTATTTAATAAAAAAGTCTTTGATTATTTTCATTCTATACATCTCTTTTTTTTGGTAAAGTTTATGTTATTCATATTTTCTTTGCAAGAATAAATTTATTTTATTTAACAAAAGCAACCATAGTGAACTTGCGGTTTTTAAGATAAAAATTTGGTTATTTTTAACTTCAGGGTGTCAAAAAACGGAGATTGATGTAATTTTTATTGTAGACTTTTATAAAATATTGGCTTACTATTAAAATGTTTTTGAAACAGCATGGAGAAATAAGATGAAGAAAATAATTTTGACATTACTTGCAATTTTTTCGACGGTAAACGTGGCAAGCGCACAAATGGGAGGCGGTTTTGAAGGTCCAAGCGCTTCTAACAACGCAACAACGGTGGCAGAAGCACTAAAAATGAGAGATGAGACATATGTAACTTTAACCGGAAAAATCGTTAATAGTTTGGGCGATGAAAAATATACATTCAAAGATGACACCGGCGAGGTTGTTGTTGAAATAGATGATGAAGACTGGCGCGGTGTTAAGGTAACTCCTGAAAACACCATAACCATTAACGGTGAGGTTGATAAGGAAATGTTTGAATCGACAAAAATTGATGTTGATTCTGTTGTTGTAAGATAATTCGCTTAATTTCTATCATAAAAATCATAAAAAAACCGCCGTTTAATTCCGGCGGTTTTTGAATAAAACGCAACCGTCTTGCGGTTGGCCGGGGCGGCTGGAGTGAGCTTGCAGTTTTCGAGATAAAATTTGATTGTTTTTAACTTATGGTTGTTAAGAATCCGAGGTTAAAGTAACTTTTATTTTTGAATAATAGAAGTTGTTATTCTTAATAAATTTTTGTTGAATTAAGAAAATGTATAGGTTATGATTAAGTAGGAATTTTTTACAAAAAAACATTTTATAAAGGTGCATAATGATAAAGAAAATTACCTTTATTGATTTATTTGCAGGTCTTGGAGGTATTCGGTTAGGGTTTCAGAATGCTTTTAAAAAACTTGGATACACATCAGAGTGCGTATTTTCAAGTGAAATAAAAGATTACGCAATAAAAGCATACCAAGGATACTATGGTAAGGAAAAAGTATCTGGGGATATAACAAAGATATTATCTAGTGATATACCAAATTTTGATTTCCTTTTAGCGGGTTTCCCTTGCCAACCTTTTTCTACTGCCGGAAAAGGATTAGGATTCAATGATACTAGGGGAACATTATTTTTTGAAATTGAGAGAATTTTACAGGATAAAATTGATAAAGGTTGCCCTGCTAAAGGCTTTTTATTAGAAAATGTTGAAGGATTGCTAAACCACGATAATGGTAGAACATTAACAGTAATGATAAATCACTTAAATAATTTAGGTTATAAAACGACTTATCAGATGTTGGACTCCCAATACTTCGGTGTGGCACAAAGTCGCAAAAGAGTATATATTGTCGGAACATTAGACAATTTCATTGAGTTGAATAACTTTCCGGTTAAAATTTCAGTATTAAAAGATATTTTAGATACCAATCTACCAACAATCAAAAGTGAATTTACTAAACAGTTATTCTCACATTATAGTCCATCTGATATAATAGGAAAGTCAATTAAAGATAAAAGAGGTGGAGATAACAATATTCACTCTTGGGATATAGAACTAAAGGGAAAGACAAGCCTAAAAGAAAGAAAATTATTAAATGCTATGCTTAAAGAACGGAGAAAGAAAAAATGGGCAGAAGAAATAGGAATCAAGTGGATGGATGGTATGCCCCTAACTGAAAAGCAAATAAAAACATTCTTTAATGATAAAGACCTAAATCATATGTTAAAGGATTTAGTTGAAAAAGGTTATCTTAAATATGAACATCCTAAAAAGTTTATAGATAATCATAGAGTATATGATACATCAAAAGAAAGAGGATATAACATAGTTGCAGGGAAGTTATCTTTTGAATTTTCTAAAATATTAAACCCAAATGAAATTGCGCCGACATTAGTTGCAACAGATGTTTCCAAAATGGGTGTAATTGATGGCAATGGTTTGAGAAGATTGACAATTAGAGAGGCACAAAGATTATGCGGATACCCTGAAAATTACGATTTATCTATTGTAAGAGAAACAGAAGCATTTGATTTGCTCGGTAATACCGTTTGTATTCCAGTAATTGAGGCTATATCATCAAGAATAGGATTAAGCATTAAGGGGAATTGTGATGAAAATAACATCAAAACAGTTATATGATAAGTTAATTTATGAAGATAAAATCCTTGATATAAAAGGACAAATACGATTTTTCCTTGGTGATGTAGACATTATTGTAAAACAAAAGGATGTTGTTGGCAATATTATACAGGAGTGGCTACAAGGATGGTTTGATAAAAATGGCGTGGAATATGATGTAAATAAGAACTCTCAAATGCCACCTGACTTCTTTCTCAATAAAGATGATAAAAAACATAATTTACTGGAAGTAAAAGCATTTAATTATTCAGCTTCGCCTGGATTTGATATTGCTGATTTTAGAATGTATGCTGAAGAAATTATTGAAAAGCCATATATGCTTGATGTTGATTATATTATATTTGGATATGAAATGACACAGGATGGGTATGTTAAAATTGTCAATGTTTGGCTTAAAAAGGTCTGGGAAATTACAAGACGAATGAAAAATTGGGCAATAAATTTACAAATTAAAGATAATGTTGTTCATAAAATTAGACCTGCTGTATGGTATAGTAAATCAAAAACTGATTATTCAGTATTTGAAAGTTTAGAAGATTTTATATCTGCCATTGAGGAAACTGTTTATCAAAATCCTAAAACAAGAGAAAAAGCAGGAAATTGGAAGAATGCATTTATTGAAAGTTACATGAAAGAGACAGGAATAAAATTAAATATTCCTAGATGGATTGAGATTGCAGATAAATATGATAATAAAATAAAAAAATAGGTATACTAACACATTGATTTTATTATATTCTTGCTAATATTAGTTCGAAGATTATCCGGTGTAAGGCATATTAGGTGCTTAATTTTCGAACCGGCTTAAATGCTTGTATATAAAAGAAAAAATCGCCATTTCTGACGATTTTTGAACTGTGGCTGGGGCGGCTTGAAGTGTTTTTGTCAACCTCTTAAATTTCTGATTCTACAAAACTTTTCTCTATCGCGAGGTGGTTTTTGTGGACAAACTGTTACACCCAACTGTCTCACCCATTTGCAACTTAAAGACAGCATACAAAATTGTACCTAAAAGTCAATCGGTTTTTGGGTATTTTTACACTTTGCATGAATAAATGGTTTAAATAAAAAATTGTCTTTGTAATCCGATAGGAATATAACTCCTGTGGCGGTTTTATTGATTACCGAACTTTTCCTGTAGTTTTTGTAAAAATAGATTGGCTGCAGCGGAACGCACGGCAGATTTGTTCCAAACAATATTTAATTTTGCTTCCACTTTCGGTTCTAACGGACGAAAGCAAAGCGGGCTTTTATTGGAAGTATCAGCCAATTTATCCAAAGTTATCGCATATCCGATACCTGATTTAACCATTATGGCAGCATTAAATATTAAATTATATGTTGCAACGGTAT
>OMPX01000157.1 GCA_900313115.1 uncultured bacterium | reverse complement strand
ATAAGGAATCAATCGACGTATGTAGGCGAGAAATTTACAGGGTTAGTAGTTCCTGAAAAGCCTGATGAAGTCTATTGTATGCCTGAGGAATCTACTCAAATGATTGTCTACTGTGTTTTTGGAGCACTTGGACTGACGGGTTTGGTTCTTATCGTTTGCGGTATAGTAAGTGCGGCTAAGAATCGCAGAAGTTCTTATTACTGATAATTGTTTTAATTGAATTAGAGCAGTTCGTTTTAATTAACGGGCTGCTCTCTTTTTATACCAAAAGATTGTATGATTCGTACCATGATTCGCCAAATATCAATATTTTATGATATAATAAACATGGGTTATAGTATCTATAGTATTAACTTTCGATAAAAGAAAAAAGGATGTGGTTTTATGAGTAACACTTCGATAAAAAGAAAGCTTATTATTGTTTTTATGAGCGAAGATAACGAAAATAATGAATTGTTTAATGATATTTCTTTGTATTTTCAAGCATTTGACTTAAAATCATTGTTGAGAATCTCAAATGGTAAGTTGCAAGAAGAATTAAAAGCAGAATTACCACCTTTAAAGGTTGAGCGTGTTTCAAAATCATATAATGATAATATGATTTTTGATGATACATGCATACGTTTCTGTGTACATGATTCATCAAAATGTATAAAAACAAATAATGTTGTTAAGTATAATTCGCATGTTATTGAAGTGTCTATAGGTGATCCTGTGCCTAATAAAACAGGTGGTAGTACTTTTGAATACAGTGTCAACATTCATACTAAAGATGAATTGTATAGCATAGTTGAAGATGTGATGCTTGATATTCAAATGTTCTATTTTTTTGGATGTGATCAGGATTTTACAAGTATTTCTGATAGAAAACTCTTTTCACTATTGAAGGTTGAGTTCTGCAACAGTATTACGAATAATAAAATCAACACCAAGTATTATTCTATCGCAACATTTTGTAAAAATGGTTCAACAGTTTTGGATTATAACAAATATGTGAAATTGTGGAGAGATTTCTTGACATATCTCAGTAATAAAAAGCCAATTATTGGATCACCGTCTGAGGCTACAGATGTCGTTGATCGTATTATAGATACACTTCCATATGGAAAACAAATTAGCCGAAATAGATTGGAAAATAAACTCCTAGGCTTAAAGCCTGGCAAATACTTATTTGTATATCTTAAGACAAGACCTCATCATAAACAGACTTTTTCTAAACTCCAGCCATTGTTTAGTGGAACAAAGCTTAAAAGAGGATCTTTTGAAATTGTATCATATGAAATGCATTGTAGATATGAAAGATACAAGCGTTATATAAATATCTATTATTTTGATATCAATAATTGATAAGGAGAGCATATGTGTAGTAAAATAAGCTATATTTCATATCTTGATTTATTGGGGATAAAGGCAGTGGCCGCTTTCGATTATGAATCATATTTTGAACATGTGGTTGCTTTTCAAAAAGAAATAATAAATTGTCAACGCAATAACAAATGGCAAGGAAGAAATAAAGTCTGTGTTTATATGTTTAGTGATTGTGCATATTTGGAATCAAATGATTTTTATGCACTATGTTCCTTTGTGAATAATCTAAGAATGTCTTTGTTAAGAAACGGTATATTTTTTAATGCAGCAATTACAGAAGGTTCATTAGGGGCAGATATTATAAATGAAAATGCAGTTTGTGGAAATGTTTTTCAGAATAAAGATACTGTTAAAGTTTGTACTTTACAAAACACATTTGGCGGTGTTGGAATAAAAATTGATGATAAGATTATAGAAAAACTGCCAAAAAACAGCCAATATAGTAATCTGATTGCTAAAAGCTGCTTTTGTGTTTGGGACGGAAAAGACAGTAATTACAAAAAGTTTAGTCAATTTTATGATGTAAAATACAATCAGAAAAATATTGATAAGATACTGTTTATTATGATCAATGAATTCTTAAAAACAGCATACATCGATAAAAGAGCAGCTAGGTATTATTTTTCATCAATGAAAACCTGTACTTCTCAAATGACTCTGTCTGAAATATGCGAGTTTATTGATATGTTAGTAAAGTACAAATTACAAAAAAACATGTTGCAGTGTTTAAAGCCTTTATATTATTTCCTTGTAAACAGTGTTTATGATTTAGTATACTTTAAGTGCAAAAAAGATCTACAGTTTAAGCTAGATGATGAATATGATTTATCTTTAAGCTTTAAAGAAAACAATGTTAGCATAAAGGAATATTTGGATAATCTAACGGCTTTCTTTTTTACTAACGGCTTTTCGGATAACTTGGGTGAAATCTCTGATTGTTTGATATCAAACCGGAACAAATTTATAATGAGTATTTTTTATATTAATGACGTTAAAAATAACTTTACTGGTTATGATTAGAATTGTATTTGCTATGAATTGTAAAAAAACTGATTACAAAGGGATTCATGATCGCTTTATTCACTATCGTATGTATGTTAATCACAATTTGATTATTACATCTTAAGATAACGAAAGAATAAGCATTACAAACATGGGAACCAAGCATCAACGGTTTCAGAAGAATAACACATCCATATCAAAAATAAGAATTATATAGAATACAATGATTCTAAGACTTTCGACAATGGTGAGTGGATATATTGTTTAATTGATCTTACAAGTGAAATGGCTATACATATAAGAAAAAACTATTAGTTTTGAAATATTAGAATCTATAGACTCAATCGTTCGCAAAGAAACATTGAACATTAGAATTATGTTTAAATAAAGTAATGTATCATAATGGCATATGAGGAGGTATGTTATTTGAAAAACTATGCCGCAAACGCTAATAATGCATTAAGATGTAGCATAATTGATAATCTTTATAATAGTGACGATCATTCTTATCGTAATGCATTTATGCGTGATAGAGATAGAATTTTATATTGCAAGTCGTTTTTAAGATTATCAGGGAAAACTCAAGTATATGCACCAAGCAAAAGCGATCATCAAAGGACACGCTTAACTCATACTTTAGAAGTTTCACAAATTGCCAGAACAATCGCTAAGTCTCTAGATTTGGATTTGGATTTAACAGAAGCTATTGCACTTGGACATGATATTGGACATACACCATTTGGACATGCTGGTGAGAGAATGCTCCATGAAATAATGTCCCCTTCAAATGATATAGATTCACAAATACCAAAATCAACATCAATTTATAAACTTACAAGTAATGACTCTAAAGAAGCGTACAAGAAATTGTATGGCTTTAAGCATAATCTTCAAAGTGTAAGGGCTACAATTGAAGATTTAGAAACAAGAAGTTCAGAGAACGGATTAGATTTATGTAATTATACCTTATGGGGGATGGCACATCATTCTTCAATAAAATATAAAGCGGGAAAAGTGGCAACTGATTATTTGGAACCTTTGTTTTATCAAAAGTATAGCAGGTATTGGAAAAAAGCAGATGGCTCTGATGCTTGGTCGTTTGAAGCATTTGTAGTTGCCGAAGCAGATGAAATCGCACAAATGCATCATGATCTTGAAGATGCAATTCGTTCTAAATCAATATCTTACGAATCGGTTTTTAATCTTGTAGGGATGATAGAAGATTTAATGGATGATAATGATAAAGAGATTTTCAAGGCTCTTCAGCAAGATCCCAGATCAAAAGAATTCTTTATCGCAGTTGTATCAAAAGTAGTAGTTAATACTCTTGTTACACATTTGATTAATGCTTCAAAGAAAAATTTTGAGGCAATTTCAATTAAAGATATAATTCCTCAAAATATTCATTCCCTGAATACTGATTTAATTGAGAATGAGTTTATCAAAAAAACTATAGGATATGACGTGTTTGATAATGACTGTGTTACAAAAAAGATAAATGATTTCAAGTATAGTCTTTCTAAAGCAGTTTTATACTCAAATGATGTTCAACGAACCGATTCGAAAGGCAGATATATAATTAAAAACTTGTTTGAAGCGTATTACACCAATCCACAACAATTACCTGACACTGCTTTGAAAAATTTGTACAAAAGCTTATCAATTGAAGGATACAAATTTGAAATAAAAGACAAATATTATAAGATTGATAGTAGCAAACTTAGATATGCTCTTACTCAAGCAATCAGTGAGATTCGTGGTAAACGTAATATTGAAATGGATATTTGTATAATGCGAATTATATGTGATTATATTGCAGGTATGACAGATAATTTTGCAATTAATGAGTATGAAAAGCTTTACGGTTAATGTGAAACATAACTATCATCATATATCAACTATCCTATGTTAAACTTGTTTCTTGGATGTTTTGTTTTGATGATCTCTTTCTGTTTTGCAGAGGTCACATGAGTATAGATCTGAGTGGTAGTTATCGAGCTGTGACCGAGCATTCTCTGAATATAGCGAATGTCAACATCCTCTTCAAGAAGCAAGGTAGCAAATGAATGACGGAACATATGCGGGGTTATGTGCAACTCGATCCCGCAAAGATCACAGTAGCTGTTCAGCATATTCCTCACCGACTGCTCAGTGGTTCTGTTCCCAAGCTTGTTTACGAAAAAGTATTTTGCCAATGCGATTTTTTCTTCGTTCATTGTACGGTATCTGTTCAGAATACTAAGAACTGCCTGATTCTCAATAGGAATTATTCGTTCCTTTGAACCTTTTCCATAGAATTTTACCGTGCCGCCAAGAACGTCAACATCTTCTGTATGCAGAGTACAAATTTCAGCCACTCTGCCACCGGTAGCAAACAGCAGCTCTATTATAGCTGCATTTCTGACCGCACATTTAAGCTGATAATTGGTCTGCGCAAGCGTTATCTGATGGTAGGAAAAAGAGATAAGTCTTGAGATAGTATCAAGAGGTATAGTCTTGGGAAGTAGCAACGGCTCTTTTATGATCGTTTCGATTTTGTCAAAAGGATTGTAGTCTATAAGATCCTGCATAAGTAAATAGTGAATGAACGCTTTAAGTGTTGCCAGCTTTCGCTTAGCCGTCTTAGGCTTATACCTTCTATTTAAATATTCTATGTAATTCCAAATGGATTCTTTGGTAAGTTCATTTGAAAAATCACGGTACTGAGACATATCTATTTGATAGGCCTTGATCGTTTTATCGCTGAGTTTCTTGTGAAACTGGCAGTAATTAAAAAAATCATCCACAAACAACTGATATTCAAACATTTTTATCAACTCCGGATTATGATTATTTGTGTGCTGGATAGACACACATAGTTTAATTATATCATTTTCTTAAACTTAATTAAAGATTGATTATGTAATGAACTATTATGGTTTGTGGTTTGAATAACCATATTTTTAGTCTTGGAAAATAGGATTTTTATAAAAACAAGTTAACAACCGATAACTAATAATTATCACTT
>OMPX01000002.1 GCA_900313115.1 uncultured bacterium | reverse complement strand
TCTACAAAATTATTAACATCGTCATCATTTATTACGCATTTGCCAATTTTTGCACAAGCACCACAGGCTCTGCACGGTGTTAATGATTTGATTCCGATTTGATAAATTTCTGAATCTATGCCTTCTTCTTTTAAAGTTTTAGCAATTTCTTCCAATGCCGTATAAGTACAGCCGTTTTTGTGAGGTGAGCCGTTAAATAATAATACTTTCATAATATCTCCTTACTTTTTAAACTTTTCGCCATCTAAATATCTTATTACTCTTGCAGGATTTCCAACAACAACTGCATTGTCGGGAACGTCTTTTGTAACAACGGCGCCTGCACCAACCACAGCATTTTCGCCTATTGTTACCCCCGGAAGTATTGTTACATTTACTCCTATCCACACATTTTTCTTTATATGAACAGGTTTGCATGTTATAACGTATCTATCATACATATCGTGATTGTTTGTTGCAATAGTACAATTTAGTGAAATCATTGTGTTATCTTCTATAGTAAGTCCGCCTGCTGACATACATTGAAAATTATTCAAAATAACAACATTTTTCCCGATTTTTACTTTATCTGCCAATATTGTAAAAATTGGCGGATGCAGGACGGTATTTTCTCCTAATGTGTGATTAAATAATTCGTCTATAAGCTCTTTACATTCAGGAGTTGTCGGGTTTGTATGATTTATTCTAAAACATAAATCAGAGCTTCTTCTTGCCTCTTCTATTCTTTCAGGCTCTTGATTTCTTACATCAATTCTAATTTCTTCCATTTGTTATCTCTACTTTCTGTCAGACAGTATGACCTATTGACTACATCTACCCATCCCCTAGAATGCACCTGTTTTAATGTGAGGAACATACGGTGCTTCAAGGCGTTTAATAATATCCTCACTTAATTTAATATCAAGAGCAGATACAGCTTCTTCAACATGTTTTACATCTGTAAATCCGACAATTGGCGAAGTAATATAAGGTTTTGATAACATCCAAGCAAGTGATACTTGCGCCATAGAGTATCCTAATTCTTTTGAAATTTTTTCAAGATTATCTACTACAATTTTGTCTTGATCTTCTGTCGGCCATACCATTGGTGAAACTTCGTCAATACTGTTTCTGTGAGTTTTAGTTCCCCAAGGATGTGCACATCTTCCACCTGCCAACGGGCTCCACGGCACAACTGCGATTTTTCTGTCCTGACATAATGGCATCATTTCGCGCTCTTCTTCCCGATAAATCAAATTATATTGATTTTGCATAGAAACAAATTTTGTCCAGCCGTTTCTTTCTGCAATTTGGTTTAATCTTTCAAACTCCCAAGCCCACATAACGGATGCACCTATATATCTTGCTTTACCTGACTTAACTACATCGTGTAATGCTTCCATAATTTCTTCCATCGGTGTTTCGTGATCAAGTCTGTGAATTTGGTACACATCTACATAATCAAGCCCCAGTCTTTTCAATGAGTGGTCAATTTCTGCCATAATATTTTTTCTGCTTGAACCACCGCCGTTTGGTCTGCCTTCTCTCATCGCAAAATGTACTTTTGTTGCAACAACGATTTCATCTCGGTCAAGTCCGTATTCTTTGATTAAACGTCCGGTAATTTCTTCAGATGTTCCCAGTTGATACACATTTGCAGTATCAAAATAGTTTATTCCTAAATCTATTGCTTTTTTAAATATAGGTTTTGCATCTTCATAATCTTTCGCCCAAGGGAAAACCCCGTTTTCTTTTCCGGGTTTGCCAAAACTCATACAACCTAAGCAAATTCGTGATACGTCCATACCGGTATTTCCAAATTTTACATATTCCATATTTTTCTCCTATATTATGTATTCTTCTAAAATCTTTTTTATCTGGGCTTCACAAAACTTTTTTGTCCATTCTTTTGGCTCAAAAATACCATCAGACATACACCAACAGGTCATCATTCCATATAATTGTGTAATTATAATATGTGTTAATAACTCAACCGGAGTATCTTTTTTTAGTTCTTTATTTAATACGGCTTTTTGCAAGATATTTTCTAACATCTCATAGTCATATTGCAGCTTAGATTTTTCATTTTTTTCAATAGATTCATTAGGATCAATTACACCTTTAATCCTTTTTTATTAATCATCCAATCTGCCCAGTATGTAGTTTGCAATTTACTGTCTTTTACTCCATTTTTATGGATAGTA
>OMPX01000049.1 GCA_900313115.1 uncultured bacterium | reverse complement strand
GGCTAACGTGCTTATGAACGGTGCCGTTTCGACAGATTCCGCAAGAGATGAGGAGGAAGCAGAAGAATTTAAGGACTTTATAAAAAGTGTTAAACCGTCTGATTTTGAAAAACTTATTGATAAGCATAAAGAATCAGACCAATAAAAGAATTGTTTAGATGCCGGACTAAATACATAACATATATTATCTAATTTCTTTAATTTACCCTTCCGGCATCTTTTATTTTATTTGCTAATACTCAAATATAATTTCGTGAATCATAATTATTATTGTGCATGTATGTTACTGTTTTATTTTTGCTGATTTGATAGTTACCACTATGTTTACTCTTACCCCTTTACCCCTTACCCCTTACTTGCTTTTTTTTTAAATATATATTAGAATTTGAGTAATAAGAGAAAGGTTTAGATAAAAGGGACATGGCCCAGAAATTATTTTTAGTAGTTTTCCTTATATTAGCAAACAGTTTTTTTGTTGCCTCAGAGTTTGCAATGGTTAAAGTCAGAAAGACTCGTTTAGAGCAAATGTGTAGCGAGGGTGATTCAACTGCAAAAATTGCATTGAATTTGGTTGAAAATATAAATGATATGTTAGCAACAGCGCAGTTAGGTATTACATTAGCAAGTGTTGCTCTTGGTTGGGTAGGTGCAAAAACTATTGAAAGTATTTTGTTGCCGGTAATTGATTGGATTTTACCATTTGAAAGTGCAGCATTTTGTACATTATTAACATTTATTATCTCATTCGCTATAATTACATTTTTAGAATTGTTGGTTGGCGAACAATTACCTAAATGTGCGTCATTACAAAATACTGAAAAAGCGGCGCTCATGGTTGCAAGACCTATGGATTTTATGATGAAAATTTTTAAACCTTTTGTTTGGTTTTTATCAACATGTACAACAAAAATTTTAAAAATGTTTAAAATGGATGCTTACTCAAATGATTTAGTTCATACAACAGAAGAGTTGGATATGCTTGTTGATGCAAGTTATAACGAGGGTGTATTGAATGAAACAGAAGCAGAGATGCTTCATAATATGTTTAATTTCTCTGATTTGACGGCAAAACAGGTTATGACTCCTCGTACAGATATGATGTGTATTGAAAATACTACTTCTATTGAAGAAATAAAGAAATTTACTGCAGAGAACCAATATACAAGATATCCGGTTTTTGAAGAAAATATAGACCGTATTTTAGGTTTTATTCATGTAAAAGATTTGTATTCAAAAATGCTTGAAGGTAAAGATACAATTGATTTACAAGAAATAATAAGACCTATTATGCTTGTACCAGAGACAATGACATTGGATAATTTGGTTATAGAATTTAGAAAAAGAAAAAGTCAGATTGGTATCGTAGTTGATGAGTTTGGCGGGACTTCAGGTCTTGTTTCATTAGAAGATGTTATTGAAGAAATCGTTGGGGAAGTTCAAGATGAGTTTGATGAAGAAGAAGAACTTGATATAAAAGAAGTCGCTCCAAATACTTATGTTGCTAATGCTATGATGAGAACGGATGAAGTCGCAGAATTTTTTGATATTGAAGAAAATCAGTTTGATTTTGAGGATATTGAAACAATAGGTGGTCTTGTTGTGAAAGAGCTCGGACGTATTGCTCAAGTTGGTGATACTGTAGAAATCAAAGAACAAGGACTTAAATTTACTGTTCAAAAAGTCGACGGTGCAAGAGTAGTGCGTTTAGTAATTCAGAAATTGGAAGTAGAAAAACCTGCTGAATCAGAAGATAAATAGGTTTGTAGTCAGGTTGCAAACAATATCAGAATAGTTTGTTTTAATAGTTTAAGTTTATCCTTTAATGTAAAAATATGTTAATATGAGTAGCAATTATCACATAAAAAAAACGTTTATATAGATGTGTAAGTATGTATAAATGTGTGGTGTTTGCTTATGAATATTAACAATAGTTATCGTTGTACCCCAAATCAGTATTCTCAAAACAAAAATAATTCAACAAATTTTACAGCCATTCCAAAGGCAAGTTATAAGTTATTTAAGGGGACAGGAGATGCTGTTGTATGTCAGTTAGAAAAATCAGATATCCCTTTTCTGGAACAATTGAGGGCTAATATCGGCAAATTTTTTGAAGCTCATAACATCACTGACGAAGCAAAACAAGAAATCATTGAAAAAGCTTTGGACGGAAGCGTAGATTTCTTAAGAGCCGAATCTCATCCACAAGAAAAAGCACGCGTTTTATTAGCTATTTCTGACAAAAAACCTTGTGGTTTATTGGTAGGCAACGGCTTAAAGGTTGATAAGAACGGCTGTACGCATTATTCAAGCAGAAAAAATCATGGCAGTAAAGAAACTGAATTAGATTTCTTTGCTACGTGGGATAACGACAAGAAAAAAGGTGTCGGCTCTGCATTAATGGATTCATATTACAGAGCGGTGAAAGATGACGGTTTTAACGCTGTTTATATCCGTTCAGAAGTTCCGCAGTTGTCGGGTGCAACCACCTTCTACGAAAGAAATGGTGCTCGCAGATTACACGGCGAAAAACAACAACTGGATCTGAAATCTAGCGATTATGACTATATAACAGGTCAATATTTTGATCCAAATGACCTCATAGTAAGAATGAAAACGACATCAGGCAGAATGAATAAAACCATTGAAGACACGTCAAAAACTATGCAGCGTAACGGAAATATTTCACACACAAGTCGCGATTTGTCTGATATGATTTCTATTTAGCCATAAGTTGCAAAGTTGTATAATAACCGTCCCAAACAGTTGATTTTTTAGCAGCTTTTGCCATTCGTTTTTCTTTTTGTGCTAATAATTTCTTTTGTTCTTTTTCATATTTTTTAGTCAATTTTTCACTTGCTTTGCGTTTTTGAACGGTTGGAGTCAACATAGCGAGTGCTTTTGTATATGAATCAGTTTTAAACCCTGTTTTCAGCTTTGCAGGATAGTTATATTCCACATAATTATAAATATTTAACAATCTTTTCTCGCCTGATGGGTGAGATTGAAGAATATCTATATAATTACCGCAGATTTTGTTTAGAACTGAAATCATTGCAAGAGGGTTATAGCCTGCTTTTGTCATTAAGTCAACACCTGTGATATCTGCTTCAAATTCGTCTTTTCTGCTCAATTTTGAAGTTGCAAGCTGTTGACCGACACCTGCGGCAAGAGTGCTTCCCGTTACACGTGCAGTTGCATTTGCAAGAATATTTACTCCCGTATTAAGTACACCCTGTTTTGCGCAGTGACCGTTTAAAATATGACCTAATTCGTGAGAGATTACTCCTGCAAGTTCATCATCATTAGTTACATATTCAAGCAGTCCTCTATATACATAAACTTCCTTGTTTATATTTGCATAAGCATTGACATCAGCTTGATCCGATACTTTAAAAGTAATTGTCTGACCGATACCGTTTGCCTTAACAATTTTGTTTCCTATTGTATTTACTCTATTGAGTGCCGCTGCGGAATCCCAGTTTGTTGTAGTAGTTGCAGTAGCAGCAAATACAGCAACATTTGAAACTAACATAAAAACAATTGCAAATATAATCTTTTTCATAAACACCCTCATTTCCTTTTTTATAATTCTATCATGAAAAGATTAAATATTTCTATGCGCACTTAATTCGTACGTTTCAACTTCCGGATTATATTTGAATAGACCTTTTAAATATTCTAAACCATCAGATGCACGTTTTACTATATTTGCCCATGCATCAACTATAACGGCATTTTCCCCCCAAGTTTTAGGTTTGGCAGGATCTGCATTTTCTGCCATACCGATTACGGTAAAAGCATGGTTTTTGTTTATATCTTGCCCATCTTTTGGGATAAAATTTAGTCTTATGTTTTGCGATTGAATCCCCATATTGTTTAATTCATTGTGAACTAAAAAAGCACGTTCCTGACAATTTGCAACTTTTTGAAATTTTACAGCTTTTTTTAAATAATCAATTTTGTTTGGGGCATTGTTGTAGGATGCTCTTATACCATTCATTTTAAGACCAGCTAAAATTGATTTTCCTTTTAATTTAGGAAGTAAGTCAGAATATTTTAAATCGTTTTTATGATTTTCTATCAGCACATTATAACGTGTATTTGATTGCAAATTTTGAAAATCCGAATTAAAACATTTAAGCACTTTTTCTCCGGCATATAAATTTTGGGTAATTATTCGTCTGTTTTGCACACCATTCATATATGTATTAATGAAGGTAAATAAAAAATTTGCCAAATAAAACAGGTAATGATATTTAAAGCAGCAGTTATAAAAAATAAAAAAAGCAGACCTCCTACCTGCTTTTTTATTTTTTGTTATTTATTATTTACTATTTGCCCCTGTCCTTACATGTCCATCATAAAGTTAGGGGTTTCTGTTTGCATTACGACTTCATCCGAATCTTGAAGCAGTTCGACTGTGATTTTTTGTTGTTTTTGAAGGCTTTCTATTTCTGCTGAAATATTACCGTTAAATACATTTTCATTATCTTTGAAATAATCAATAACAGGCTTTATAGGCGCCATTATTAAATCTTTTATTACTTTTTGTGCAAGAACTTGTGTTCTTTCACCAACAATAGGTGCTTGAGGAACACGAACATTCAGACCAAAAGGTCTTGGCATACGTTTCCAACTGTGCGAATACTCAGCACCTTCACCTGCAGGGTTTACTTTAGCAACATTTTGTTGGTTGTTGCTAACAGGATAATTATTATATGACGATGAGGAAGAATTTCCTGAATTTAAATTATTGATATCTGCCATAGTTGTATCCCTAATTGCCCTAATTACATCATGTATGTACGGCACTCTCCTATTAAATCTTTAATAATACAGCTGAATTTTTCTTGTTTTTGTTACAAAAATTCATAATTCATATATTTTTCATACGTATATTTATTACTTGCATTTACCCCTGCCCTGTTTTTGGTATAATTTTGGTATAGATAATTTTAATGAGGTAAATAAATGAACGAAATTTTAAAAAAGAGTGCAGCTGAACAGGCAAGAATGATTGCTGAAAAACAAGTTTCAGCTACTGAGCTTACAAAAGCTGCTTTAGACAGAATTGGTGAAGCAGATGATAAAATCGGAGCATTTAATTCAATAACTGATGAAATAGCTTTGAATACTGCAAAAAAAGTTGATGATATGGTTGCAAAAGGAGAAGAATTACCACTTTTAGCGGGTGTTCCTTTAGCATTAAAAGATAATATGAATCTTATCGGTTCTAAGACAACTGCATCAAGTAAGATTTTAGAAAATTTTGTTTCGCCGTATAACGCAACTGTTACTCAAAAGCTTTTGGATAATGGTATTCCAATTGTAGGTAAGGCAAATCTTGATGAATTTGCAATGGGTTCATCAAACGAGAACTCTGCTTTTAAAAAGGTTCATAACCCTTGGAATTTGAATAAAGTTCCCGGGGGGTCTTCTGGCGGTTCTGCTGCATCTGTAGCAGCGTGTGAAGCTACTTTGGCACTAGGTTCAGATACAGGCGGAAGTATCAGATTACCTGCAAGTTTCTGTGGTGTTGTCGGTATGAAACCTACATACGGAAGAGTATCAAGATATGGTCTTATTGCGTTTGCATCTTCTTTAGATCAAATCGGACCATTCTCAAGAACGGTTGAAGATTCAGCTTTGTTGCTTGAAGTTATTTCAGGTCACGATCCTCATGATTCAACTTCTTTAAATATTCCTGTTGAACATTTTGCCGGACATTTGAATGATGATATCAAGGGTAAGAAAATTGGTGTTATTTCTGACCTTATGACTGATGCCGTTTCTGATGATGTAAGAAAAGCAGTTGAAAAAGCTGTTGAAGTTTACAAGTCATTAGGCGCAGAAGTTGTAGAAGTTTCATTGCCTAAACTTAAATATTCAATAGGTATCTATTATATCTTGGCTACCGCAGAATGCAGTTCAAATTTGGCAAGATTTGACGGTGTAAGATATGGTCACAGAACAGCTAATCCTGAAAACTTAATTGATTTATATTGTAAATCAAGAGCAGAAGGATTTGGGGATGAAGTTAAGAGAAGAATAATGCTTGGTACTTATGCTTTGAGTTCAGGTTATTATGATGCATATTACAAAAAGGCACAACAAATGAGAAGATTGGTTGCTGATGAATTTAATGCAGTATTTGAAAAAGTTGATGCGTTGATTTCTCCGACTTGTCCAAACACAGCCTTTGATTTGGGAGCAAGAACAGCAGATCCGCTTGCAATGTATTTAACTGATATTGCAACAATCTCTGCTAACCTTGTTGGTATCCCTGCAATGAGTGTTCCTGCAGGATTTGACTCTGATGGTATGCCTATCGGGTTACAAATTATGACTCCTCAACTTAAAGAATCTGATTTGTTCAATTTTGGTTATAAATTTGAACAACAAAATGATTTTTACACAAAATTAGCTGAGGATGTTTGTTTGTGTAATGCATAATTAAAAACTAAATATAAATACAAAAACAGAAGTCGTTTTGGCTTCTGTTTTTGTATTTATGAGTCAGCAGCCACAACGGTATTGCTCTTTTAGTACCACGATAACAGTTACTTGTTTATCTATTATAACTATTTTTTGCAAAAGAACATCCGCAATAATTTTGACGATATAATCCCAATTCTTTAGAAATCTTGTTAGTCTTTAAAAATCCGTCTTTTTTCTTAAAATCTATCCCTAAAAATTCTAAACTATATTCTTTTGCAACAGTATCGCCAACCAAACAAAGATTTTTAAAATTCTTATGCGGACTGATAATCATTGAGGTGGTAAAACTCTTTATTCCTAAATCTTTAGCTTTTTGTGCAGTTTCTTTTAATCTTAACTCAAAACATTTTATACATCTTGCGCCACCCTCAGGCTCATTTTCAAGCCCTTTAACATAATCAAGATAAACTTGCGGGTTATAAGGTTCAATTATAAGTTCAACTCCAAAATGTTCACACAAGGTTTTTTCTGCATCTAATCTTCGGTTATACTCTTCTAATGTATCAAAATTATTATTACAAAAGTACACTGCAACGTCATATCCAATATCTTTTAAAAACGTAATCGGATATCCTGAACATATTGCACAACAAGCATGTAATAAAACTTTTTTATTTTCCATTTTTAAGAATAATATCCTTTAATTCGTAGTAGGCTTTTGCACCAAAATATCTGTTACCGTTGATTATAATATTTGGTGTTCCATCAAGCCCTAACGCAATTGCATCATCTATATCTTTTCTTATCTTAGCATAAGTTTGTGGTAAATAGATATCTCTTTTAAACCTATTTACATCGAGATCTAATTTTTTTGCCAAATCAATTGCCTCATCGTCATTTTTCGGGGGATTTTCATAAAGCGCATTTGCCATATCCCAATATTTCCCCTGATTCTCTGCCCCAACAGAATATCTTGCCATACGGCAAGCTCCCTTATGCATTTGACGTTCTAAATACGGATTACACTCTGTATCAAGCGGGAATTGGTGATGAATTATCAAAACATCTTTACACTCTTTCACTATTTTATGAAGCATTATATTATACGAATAACACACAGGACACTTGAAATCAGAATATAAATGTACTTTTATGCTACCGTTCGGATTTCCCAAAACATTTCCGCTTGTTTTATAAGGATTATGTTTCATAAACATATAATGTTTAATTGATTGTTTTCTTGATGCAAAAGGCATTTCAACAGTCGCATATCCTAAAAACATTCCACCCAAAATTATTGCAATAATAAACGGGACAGTTTCTTTTTTTACGCCCGAAATAAAATCTTCAACACTGTCTTTTAAACTCTTTGTGAAACCGCCATTCTTAAAATCTGTTGAAACTATACCTATCGCTAAATTTATAAAATAAGTAACAAAACATAAAACACATATTTTATGAATTTGAAAAATACTTACAACAGCCAACAGAACAGAAATCACAAACGATATCAGACCTAATACGGATATATAAGAATACGGTCTTTTAAAAACATCTAAAAAATAAAAAGGTTTTTTCCCCAAAATACAAATTTCCTTTATTTTATTAACATGCAAAAGCATCAAAATAAAGAAATACAAAAAGAATCCCCAATAAGTCAATGGGATTCCCAAAAACACGGCTTTAGAAGTTTGTGCAACACTGTCACAATCAACAAAATCATTCATATTGCAAAAACTCGGCTCTGCATAAGGATTATAATTAGCCTGATAATATACAACAGCCAACTCAATGCAGCATATAATACCAAGTATTGTTAGTCCGTTTAAAATTTGTTCTTTTTTCATATTGTAATAATTTTAATACTAAGTTATCCCTTTATCAATCGGCAGCTTAAAAGTAAAAGTAGAACCTTCTCCAACCTTTGATTTAACGCCGATATTACCTTTGTGCGCATCTGTGATAACCTTGCACAGTGCCAAACCTATGCCTGAGCCCAGCTGCTTTTTTTTAGAATCAGGGGTGACCTGAATAAATAAATCAAATATCCGCTCACAATCTTTTTTATCAATTCCTTCTCCATAATCTGTTATATCAAAACAAAAGAAATTATTCTCAACATAAGTCATAATGTTAATTTTTTCTCCATTTTTAAATTTAATACTGTTTGAAATTAAATTAAACACTAACTGTTTAAACCTTGTATAATCAGCACATATATTTTTATCAACAAGTGTATATTGAATATCCTCATTAAAACTATCAATTATCTCTTTTATGGTTTCCCTTGAGTTAAAAATACTGTATGATAATTTCATGGTTTTATTTTCGTGAACGGAAACATCAATAATATTCTGTACTAACGAAAGCAAATGTTCAGAACAATTCAGAATATTTTCGATGTACTCTTTTATTTTTTTATCGTCTGTTTTATATGAGATAAGCTCCCCAAAACCAATAATAGAATTTAACGGTGTCTTAAATTCATGCACCAATTTCGCAATTAAAATTTTTACATTGTTCCACAAATCACTATTTTTTATTTTTAAATTTTTATTTTCGAGTTTCAAACGATGTACTTCTTTAATAAGCTCATCTCTCGTCAGCAAATCTAATTCCATTATTAGATATTAACTTAACCATACCCGATTGTTTATTACTCAATTGGCTAATTTATGCAGATTTTTTATTTTTAATATTATTTGCAACATGGATACCTAGAGCGACACCGCCTGATACCGCAGCAGCGATAAGAGCGTATGTACTCCATGCCTTTAAATAATTTCCGCCAAGTTTACCTATAACATCTTTAGGCAGATGTTTTGATGCAGCTTTTAGTCCTCTGACACTTGCCAAACCTTCTTCTGCAAGCATTGGAATATATGTTGCAAGAGTTAATTTTCCGGCATTATCTGAAATAAAATCAAGAGTTTTTTCGAGTTTTCCTTTTTCCTCCTGTGGTTTTGTTTTATCAACCTTGTGTAATAGCCCTACAGCCAAAAATACAGGTGCTAAAAGTGATACCCCAAACGGTGTTATATTTCTTGCTTTTTGCAATCCTTTTGTAAACCAATTCCCATTTTTATTCATAGCATGACCAAGTTCATGATAAACAGTAGAATAAAGGTTTTTAGAATTTACTACAACTTCGTTTGCATTTGGGAAAAATGCCGCATTTGCACCTTGTTTAAAAGTTTCATAGTAATTTGAACCAAGTCTTCTGCCAAATGCATTTGTTGAAGAAGCTTCTGTATTAATTATCTCTTTTAGATGATTTAAGCTTTCTTCTGTTTGTTCAATAAAGTTTATTTTAACACCTTTAGCTTTCAATCCGGACTCTTCAAGAATTTTTCCTGCAACTTCTTTTGTTCTCTTTAAAGTATCAGCTTCAGGCAT
>OMPX01000148.1 GCA_900313115.1 uncultured bacterium | reverse complement strand
TTCTACTCTCAGTAAGGTAGTACAGGATTAATTCGTGAAAGGCTTTGCGATTTATGTCATCAACGGTAATCATTTCCGGTTTATTAGAAGGCTTTTTCGCCTCCATCATTACCAATAATTTATCATTGCGAATTATTGCACTATCAATACTGTCCTTTGTATTAATTGTATAATCGTCAGACGAATAAATACCTTTTTTCAAAAAGGCGTTTATTATATTTTTTATATTCTCTTCACTTTCGTTTTTTGCGTTAGCTTTATCAATTTCTGAAACGAAACTCTTAAATTCAGAAGTAAAGTTAGCGAATACTTGAGAGTCTATTCTTGAAGAAGCATAACCCTCATTATATTTAGTTAAAGCCTGAGATATTGTTTTTACTGACATATTTTCCGCCCCATTCGTTCAAATTAAATGTACTATTTAATTCATCATATCATATTTCTTGTATTTTTACAATAATTAAGAAAAGGAGCAAATTTGCTCCTTAAATCATTTTTGTTCTATTTTTATGTACCGTATACTTCCTTTTATTTTTTCAATTCTATATCTGCATATTGTAATAAATGGAAGTATATCCATTGCGATTGCTTCCAACTCTTCATAGGAAAGATTTGCTCTCCTGTTCCGATAATCAGAAGGATCAACTATTCTTGCAATAATATGACTAACATTTTGAGTAAGTTCATGTAAAAATAGTTCCTCGTCTGTTTTTGAATCAATAGAGTTTTGTAACCACTCAGATCTTTTGGGATTAGGCTTTCTCACACTTATTACCGTTCTATAAGACCAATTAATTGACCTGATAATTTCATTTTTGAAATCATGTATTAATTCATCTTTAGGTGAAACTATCACCTCATCCGCATAAGAATATATATTTGGTTCCTCTATATTGTTCCTTTTCAAATTTAATAAAGATAGCTTGTTTATAGGTCGAGCTATAGCTGTGATATTATTATATGATAAATCCAACACTGACAATTGAGTTAATCGTTGTAAAAAACTGCAATCGGAAATATTACAAAAACTCAGAGACAAATATTCTACATTCGAGAAAATGTCAAGAAAATCATAGTTTGAGAAATCCCCGTCATATATTACCAGTTGTTTTACCGAATCGGCATTTTCAGGCCAAATAATCTCACAACCTTTAGTGTGTTTTAGTTTTAGTGTTTCAAGATTGTTAAGATTGTGTAAATCAATTATAGGTCTCGGACTTTCAAAAAAACTACACTGTTCAGTAAAAGTGTTATTACTTATGTACAAATCTAATTCTATTAATCCAACTGCCCTAAAGGATATTCTCGTTTCTGAATAATCCAGAGAAACGCTAAGTTCTCTTATGCCTGAAAAATCCTGTTTTTCTAAATCCGCAATATGAAGATTTGATGTAATGCTTATTCTTTCAAGATTCGGATAATTCTTAAAAGGGGGCAATTTGCCAGAGTATTCGTGAAAAAAGCAAAGTTCCTTTACTGAATCATTTTCAACACTTTTCAAATCCTCAGGTCGTTTAACGATTACCTTGCTTCTTTCAGAAAGACATGATTCGTTATATTTATTTTTTCCTTGTTCAAATGCTTCTTCAAATTTCATTATGCACCTCATAAAACAGACACACTTTTTTCAAAAATATAATACCATATTTAATTCTTATTTACAATAATTAGTCTACTAAAGTGACATAATTGGGACACAGGCGTTTTACAGTGTTGCAAGCACTTATAAGCATTTTAATATATCGTCAAATAGTCAGCATTTAAGAGACCTAAAACTCACATAATTACTGCGTTTAAGAGTGTCAAAATTTAGTGGTCAAAGGTATATCATTCATAACCTCAAAATAGGCTTCTAAATGCTTACTTTTATTATAGATAAAGTTTAATTGCTTATATTTGTATTGCAATTCGCATTACATTGTGGTACAATAATAATGAACTAAATGAAAGGGGTTTTCATTATGTCTAAAACTGCAAATGTAACTGCCCGTGTTGAGCCTGAACTCAAAGAGCAGGCGGAAGGTATT
>OMPX01000211.1 GCA_900313115.1 uncultured bacterium | reverse complement strand
GCACCTGCACTAATTTCCAGAGTACAAATCATCCGACTTAATTCCATAGATGATGACAGTATGGCAAAAATTATAAACAATGGCTTTAACTATCTTGAAAAAAATCATCAACCTATTGAATATGATGAAGAAGTAACAAAGTTTATAATAAATAACGCAAGAGGAGATGCCAGAACAGCTCTTAATATGGTCGAAAATTCATATTTTGCAAGCAATTTTTCAAACAACTACAGACAACTGACTGTTGAAGTATTAGAAAGTATTACCCAAAAACGTAACACAAGGTACTCAAGACAAGAGCATTATGATTTTGCATCAGCTTTTCAAAAAAGCTTAAGGGGAAGCGACCCCGATGCAGCAATATACTATTTGGCAAAAATGATTGAAGCGGGCGAAGACCCAAGATTCATTGCAAGACGATTAATTGTTTGTTCGGCAGAAGATGTAGGAAACGCCGATCCACAGGCATTAAATATTGCACTAAATGCTCATAAGGCAGTTGAAATATTAGGTTTACCTGAAGGTCGAATACCACTTGCACAAGCTGTTATATACGTAGCCAAAGCTCCTAAATCAAATCAGGCCTGCGTGGCAATAGATTCCGCACTATCAGATATCCACAGCGGATTAGATTTTCCACCCCCAATGCATCTTAGAGACTCTCACTACAAAGATGCTTCAAAATACGGTTTTGGTGTTGGTTATGTATATTCACATGACCATCCTGAAGTTGAACAACAATTCATGCCTGACGAACTTAAAGACAGAAAATATTTGCAATAGTTTTACAACATTGTATCTTTTTGTTAGAATTTTTTTGAAAGGTACTTAATATGAGATTATGTGTATTTCAGGGAACATTTAACCCTATCCATAAAATACATTTGGAAGTTGCAAGTTTTGCTAAGAAGCATTACGACTTTGACAGCATACTTTTCATACCTGCATACATTCCACCGCACAAAAAAATTGATAAGAACCTTGCAAAACACAGATATAACATGGTTAAGCTTGCAATATCAAATATAAGCTACTTTGATATAAGCGATATTGAATATAAAAATGAAACTAACTCATATACCTACAACACAATTACAGAATTGTACAAAAAATACGATATAGAAGGAAAAATAAATTTTTTAATCGGAACAGATGCATTTATAAAAATTGAAAGCTGGTATAAAACAGAACAATTAAAAGACCTGGTGCATTTTATTGTTTTTAAACGAACAACTCAATTTGATGAGCACGATTTTGACAGATTAAAAGAAAAAGGATATGATTTCGAGTTTTCGCCAATGGAATATACGGATATTTCATCGACAAAACTCAGAAATAACATAAAACAAGGTATTTCAATAAACAATATGGAAATACCGACAGTTAAGGAGTATATAAAACAAAATGGGCTCTATCTCTAAAGAAGCTATTATAAAGTGGTTAAAAGATAATCTTAACGAAGAGAGATTTGAACACTCGTTAGGAGTAGCAGAAACATCAGTTGAACTGGCAAAAAAATTTAATTTGGATACAGAAAAAGCATATTTGGCAGGGCTACTCCACGATTGTGCAAAATGCTTTAAAACAGAAGACTTAATTCAACTGATAAAAGATAATTTATCCGTAGAAGAATGCGAAATGATAAATCCAAAAACTTACCACGCACCGGTTGGAGCATTCATAGCAAAAAGAGATTTTGGGATAACAGATAATGAAATCTTATCTGCAATAAGATGGCATACTATCGGAAAATTAGAAATGACTGATTTTGAAAAAGTTATTTTTATTGCAGATAAAATTGAACCGAGAACAAGACCTGTCGAGTACATAAACACTATAAAACCAAGACTTGAAGAAACTCACGGGCTTGATATGGCACTTTTAGAATGTTACAAAGGGACAATAAAAAGTTTAGTGGATAGAAATCTAAAAATTTGTATTAGCACAATAGAAATTTATAATGAGTTATTAAGAAAATATGAAAGAAATAAATAATATACTAATATGCGGGCTGGGTGCAATCGGGGGCTATTATGCAGCAAAAATTTTTGAGTCAAAATATACTCTAAAAGTATTGGTCGACGAACAAAGACTCAAAAAATACACAGAAGAACCTCGAATCATCAACAATAAACCATATATTTTTGATTACATCCTACCTGCTCATAATGATTACAAAGCTGATTTAATCATCATTGCAACAAAATCTGACGGTCTGAAATCGGCAATTAAGAATATTAAAAATTTTGTCAGCGAAAATACAATTATTTTATCTTTCTTAAACGGTATCTCGAGCGAACAGGAAATTATTAACGAATATGGTGACAAAGTATTATATTCATATCTGCTGGGGCATACGTTTTTCAGGAACGGTAAGTCAATAAATCACGATGGTTGTGCTACTATACACTATGGCTCGAAAAACGGAACTAACGATTTAAGGATAGATATTATAAAAAAATTCTTTGATTCCGTTGGAGTTCAATACGAAATAGAAAATGACATAATAAAATCCCTATGGAAAAAATTCTGTTTCAACTGTTGCGCAAATCAAATATCTGCATTAACAAGAATGACATTTGGAGAAATGCGCTCATCTAAAAATTGTTTAGACCTTATAAAAAATATAACTGATGAAATAACCAAAATTGCACAAAAAGAAGGTATTGAAGGAATTGATTTTTATAAAACAACAATAGAAAGCTTCCATCTAATGATTCCTGAAGGTAAGACATCTATGTTACAAGATATTGAATCAGGCAAAAAACCCGAAACCGATATATTTGGCGAAACCGTCACAAAACTGGGCGAAAAGCACAATATTAGCACCCCATATAATAAAATAATAACAGACGTTATAAAATGTATTCATTAACAATACAAATTCTTTTATACTACAACAAAAAATTACTTAAGATATTTAATGGCAGAGCCACCTCTTTGATTTGTATAAATCGGCTTTATCATCTTTTGTATATTCTTCAAAACAGAATCGGTTTTTTCATTAATTAAGTTATTTTTTCTGAAGAAATTATTATATGCAACACTATCTACTATATGTTGTTCTGCAGGCAAATTATACGTATAAAAAGCACTGCCGACGTTTTTAAGTTTATTTGCATCTTTTGTCGGAGCATCCTGCATCATATTTAAATAAGCTTGTTTTGTTTCATATTTTTCTGTTCCGGCAGGTAAACGTCGGGAGGCAGCTATTTTATTAAATTCTGCAACCTTAGCTGAATCATTTGCCGCCACTGACGCATCAAAAACTTGTCTGTAAGCAACAGAATCAAGAGATGATTGAGCATCAGCCACTCCAATGCATCCTTCTCTCCAACCTTTTGTCGCATTTTTAAATTCTGAATATGGCTTATTTTCCATAACTTTTGATATTTGATTTTCAACAACAGTTGTTTCTTCAAACTTATTCGGTTCGCAAGCAGTGTTCACAACACAACCGCCTGCCATAAGTGCTCCTGCTATTATCTTACTTATTTTCATATTTCTCTCCTAGTGATACACAAGATTATAGTATTATAAATATTCTACATCGTCAATAATACAATCTCTATATTTATAAACTGTTTAAACTTTAATAGACAACAAATTCCAATAATCAGATTGGACCTCATTTAAATTTGTTTTGTTATTTGACACAAAATTATCTAACAACTTAAACCACATAAGCCTTGATTTATAATCAGCCTTTTGTGTATCAACAAATGATTTTCTTATATCAGATAAATATCTTGTCCGACTAACAAATGAAAATTGCTTATAACAACTTGATACCATAACCTGAGAAAAACTTTTTCTTAAAAATTTATCATCTATTAAATTCTCAGGATTTGCGGAGACAATATTTTGAGAGTTGTGGTATATTCTTTTAAACAAATCTTTTGAACCGTTTAAAGAATCTCCTGTACAACAATAATCCATCAACACAAGTTTTTTATCCGAGTTTTCTACTGATTCTTGAGATAAACCTTTAGTTCTGAGAAAATACTCTAACGGTTTTATCTTCCCTTCTTTTTCAATTAAGTCTATATATGCAGGATTTGTATAACGCTGACAATATGACATAGGAATATTTATAACATTTTCTTTACCAATTTTATAACTAAGAACTTTCCCTATAGAAGATAACGAACGCCCTATAGTTACAACTTTATACCCACCTTCACCATATTTTTCATCAAGTCCTTTTTTAATTACATCTGACACCTTGTCGTGAATTACTTCTGCATTTTTAAAAAAACCGCCTACTGATGAATCAGACAGATGCTTATATCTTGAACGTAAAATTTTTAAATCCAACTTTGATAATGAACTATATTCATCAGGAGAGTATTGAGAAACCTTCTTTAACGGATCATATAACTTGCTCGCAAACATATCAAGATATAATTTTGCCCCACCGGTAAACGATACATCATTTTTTGTATTCATTTTTTGTGGTTGACAAAGATTATATTTGCTAACTTTTGCCTGCTGAGTATAATTATTGGCTGCACAAATATTTGATACGCTTGATATAATCATATAATTTTAATAATCAGACATAAAAAAAATTGCCAACGAAATATAAAATAAGGCAATTTTTTGCATAAAAATTTGTTTAATATTGTATGGGAATCAACAGCTATAGCAAAAATACCATCCCTATTTCTAAAATAGGTTATCCGAGCTACAATGCCGTGCAGATTAATCTGGAAAAACCAACGGCTAATGTTCCGCAGCCATATATTTACAATTATCCGCAGGCTGACGGACAAATATATTATCCGCCAATCCAACAAAAAGAAACAATAACCAGAACACCATCGGGGATTGGGGACTATCAAAATTACACGGAATACAACAAATCAGGAGAACAAGTTGCCTCAGTAAACTACTCAAAAGAAGGAAACGCAATTATTCAAACAATAAAAACAAAATCTCCTGACGGCACAACATTAGAAAAAACTCTAAAAAATTCACCGAATTTTAAACATTCCAACATAATAATTAAAGATAAAGATGGTAGTATTTTATTATCAAAAGAAAAAACTTATCAAAAACTTGATGACGACAATGCAAAAACTGTTGTAAACGGAGAAATATACAACATATCGGGTTTAAGCAGCGATGTTTTAAAAATAGAACACAATGGAGAAACAACCGAACTTGATTTAAACAAAATGTTAAATCAAGATGTTAAACCGCTTGAAATGCGTGTATCCCCTGATAAATTTCCAATTAGAGATAAAAAAATCACAAATGAAGAAAAAGAAAAACTCTTTAACCGGATAAAATCTCTCAGCGGAGATGATTTGTACAGATTATCAAAGAGTGTAAACACTTTACAATTATTGGATGAAAACAGTATTGAATCCTTCTACGTAGAAAACGGAAAAACATTACTACTAAGTCCAAAAGATTGGGAAAACACTCATCTCGTGACAGAACACGAGTTAGGGCACGCAATCAATCATTATAAAACCACTACTCTGTTATCAGATGATGATTCTCTAAAAAAAGTCCGAGAATATGAAAAAAGAAATTACGAACAAAACTCCAATAATACAAAA
This sequence comes from uncultured bacterium, assembly GCA_900313115.1. Classification (GTDB taxonomy): domain Bacteria; phylum Cyanobacteriota; class Vampirovibrionia; order Gastranaerophilales; family Gastranaerophilaceae; genus UBA2883. Next base: position 4,604 of record OMPX01000211.1, on the reverse strand, counting down.
GGAGACCGTCTGTTTGAAAGTAAATTCTTATTTGGAAACCCTGACTTAGCTTGGTCTGACACAAAATCTGATGGTGATGAACTCGATGAAAGTAATTTGAGAGACGAAACATTTGCTGAAAGCTATAACAATTTAAACACAATGGACATTATGCATTATGACGACGAAGTAATGCCAATGCAAACACTTTCCTTGTTTAAATACCTGCCAAAAACTATGGTTGAAGTAGAACGACTTTCGCATATTTAAGTTTGATAATTATTTGTTATTTCATAAAAAATAATTTTTTATTCTTTAGATATTTTAGCAATCAAGTTATTACTGAATTTGCGCCATTGTTTGTAAAGAAATATTAAATTTATTCATCCTTTTTTTAATACTTGGAATTTAAGAATTAAAGGAGGATGATTACAAATGAATACTTTACCCAAAATCAAAAATTATATTCAAAAAATCCATACTACAAAACGAGTTACGTCAAATCAAATTATTCGGGAAAAGCGACTTTATATAAATGTTCTAAGCAGACAAATTATAGCAATGGCAGCATTGGATAACAGTTGCCCTATCGGCAAAAGACTTGATATTTTTGCATAAACAATATTTCTCGATTTAAAACAGTCAATCCACGCTCTGTTTTTATTTACAAAAATATTTAAATGAATATAATTATTTTATTATGAAGAAAAAGTTTTTTATATTGATTTTAATATTTTCCATAACTAATTTCCTTGCGTTATTAACATATATGATAAATGTTAATATTAAATATAGAGAACTACAAAATCAAGTTATAACGAATCAAATTCGCTATAATATTGAATCTTTAAACAAGCACATTACACAAATTGAAGAAATTGCATCTAATTTACAAAACGATATAGAAGGGAACTTATATGATGACAAGTATGATAATACAGACAAAGACTCCATTACAAAAAGTTTAAAAGAATCAATAAAATCACTGCCTTGTATCGCAACGGCAGGTGTGTTTTTTGAGCCTAATACAGTAATAAAAAGTAAAAGTGATGTTTTACTTTTGGGATATAAAGATTCCAATAATCAAATAAAATTCATAGACGAAAACAACATAAAACTGCAAAATTATAACTATCACTGTTTAAATTGGTATAAATATTCGATTGAGCAATTTAAACAAAATAAAGATAAAATATGGTTAAGCGTAAATTACCGCCTTTTATACAGCAGCACAAAGCCTGTTATAACATTTGTCAGACCAATTATTGACGGACATAATAATCTAATCGGAGTTATTGAAATTGACTGGTTAATAGAAAATATAGAAGATGGTATAGACGAAATAAAACCAACAAAAAATTCCAAAATTATACTCGGTTCAGAAGATTTGAACTATATTTTTATATGCGATAAAGATTTAAAATCTAATGAAAAAATAAAAAAATGGACAGACTACAAACCAATATTCAAAAAAAATGCCGACAAAAGAAGTTACTTTTGAACAAATTAAAAGAGAGAATAAATCGTTTATAAAGTTTTCAACAATGCTGGATAACGGAATTGTTTTAATGTTAAGCGTTCCAAGTGACGAAATTTATGCATCTATTGATTTACCTAATAAATTAGTCTGCTTTTTTATAATAATTTTTGCAATAATCACCCTGATTATTACCCTGCACTTTGTTTCTAAAACACTGATAAAACCTTTAGAATTATTAAACAAGAATGCGAAATTGATTGGAGACGGTGATTTAGATAAAGAAATAAATATTAAAAACAAAGATGAAATAGGGGAACTGGCGGAATCGTTTAATCTTATGACCCATAATCTGAAAACATATATTAATAAAAATAATGCAAAAAATATTTTTGTAGCAAATATGAGCCACGAAATAAGAACTCCGCTTAACGGGATTTTAGGGTTTCTTCAATTATTAGAAACAACAAAACTTGATGAAGAACAAGAGGATTATTTAAAAGAAATACAAAAATCTTCTAAAGTTTTGCTAACAACATTAAATGATATACTTGATTTTTCAAAAGCAGAAGCCAATAAAATCACATTAGAAGAAACGTCTTTCAACTTAAAAGATTTAATCAGAGATTTAAGCAAAGGAGTAAAATCATACATAAATAGCGAGGTAGAAATATCCTCGCAAGTTGATGAGAATATTCCTAATTATGTAATCGGCGATGACGTGAGATTGCATCAAGTACTATTGAACTTATTGAATAATGCAAAAAAATTTACGGAAAAAGGCCATATAAAAATATGCGCAGAAGTTGTTGAAAAACATGAAAATATTGCCCAAATATTATTCAAGATTTCTGATACCGGAATCGGGATTCCAAAAGAAAAACAAAAAGAAATATTTGAAGAATTTACCCAAGCCGACAAATCAAAGACCAGAAAATATGGCGGTACAGGGTTAGGGCTTGCTATCTGCAACAGAATAATTACACTTATGGGAGGAAATTTAAGTGTAGAAAGCGAAGTTGGAAAAGGCTCTGATTTCTGTTTTACAATCCCGTTTAAAATTGCAGATAATATGGAGCATACGAATATAGAAGATATTACAGAAGATATTATAATTAAATCTGCAAAAATACTTGTTGCAGAGGACAATACGACAAATCAAAAATTAGTAAAAAATATATTGAATAAACACGGTTTAGACTGCACGATTGCACAAAACGGAAAAGAAGCATTCGATTTATTTACGCAGAACAAATATGATTTAATCTTACTTGATTGTCAGATGCCAATAATGGACGGTTTTGAATCAGCCTCAGCTATCAGACAATATGAAAAAGAACATAATCTTGAACCGATATCAATACTTGCGCTGACCGCAAGTGCGTTTGACTCTGACAAAGAAAGCTGCCTATCGGCAGGAATGAACGACATTATTACAAAACCGATAAAAATGGACGATTTTGTACATAAACTAAACAAATACATCAAACACGAAGAAAATAATATTAAAAAAATTGTTTTGAATAAAAATAAAATAGTTGGTACTTTGGCTGATGAAATGGGACTGGAAAAAGAGGATGTCGAAGATTTGATAGCTACCTTCTTTAATGACTTTGCTAAACAAAAAGACATTATGAACACTGCATTTAAACAAAAAGATTATACAAAAGCAAACGAAATAGCACATTCAATAGCAGGTGCAAGCGCAAATTTAAGAATTGATGAGATTTCAATACCTGCAAGGGCATTAAATAATTTATTAAGAGATAAAAATTCTTATTCAGAAAACGAACTAAAAGAAGCACAAGAACTTGTAGATAAGTTGATGTCAATAGACATCAGCTAAGGGGTAAATAGGGGTAAATCGAGGTGAATATTATTTGGTGCAAAAATTGCACCCTGCTAAAATAATCACAATAACTTAAAACAGACATACATATAAAATTAAAAGAGGTAAATTATGACAAACAAAATAATGATAATTGATGATAATGAAACAAATGTAAAACTGATGAATTTAGTTCTAACAAAAGCAGGATTTAAAACAGATACGATTATCAACCCTAAATTTGCATTCGACATCATTAAAGAAACAAAACCTGTCCTGATTCTTTTGGATATAAACATGCCTGAAGTTAACGGATTCAAACTGTGTAAAATGCTTAAGAAAGATAATGAAACAAAAGATATTCCAATTATTTTTGTAAGTGCTTTCAAAGATGTTAAATATATAGCAGGCGGTTTGGCAATTGGCGGAGCAGACTACATTACAAAACCGATTAAGCCGGAAGAAGTAATAGCGAGAGTTTCTGTTCAAATGAAATTAGCCTTGGCACAAAAAAAACTAATAAAAACAAACGAAATTTTACAAAAAGAAATTACAGAGGACAGATTAAATACGTCAGATATGCAGGAAGATTTTTTGTACTCTTTAATGCAAATTAAAAACAATAAAAGCACAGAAAAAGATTTAGAAAGTATAAAATCTTTTATGGAATTTGTTGTTGAAAAAATAGTTAAGTCCTCTCAATATAGTGAGGACTTAACCGTAGATTTTGCAATGGATGCGATTTCAGAAGCTATTAAAGAATAACTTCAGTTTAAAAAATACCGGAAAAGAAGTCTTCAACTTCATCCCAAGCATCCTCTGCAAAATCACCGACTTCGCCTGCAGCATCAGCTATTGCATCACCTGCATCTTCAGCAACATCAGCAACCTTTTCGCCAACATCGACAACTGCATCCGCTCCGTCACTCGCAAAATCTGCAACAGAATTTGCTACATCAACAACACTGTCTTTAACACCGTTACATATATCAAGGACTGAATCTGCAACACCGTCAAAATCTCCTTTAAAAAGGTTTTTAAAAGCGCCAATAGTGCCGCTAATAGACTCCCCTGCCATATCTCCAACCGCATTAAATGCTGTACCTACAGCAGAAACGCCTGATCCTATGAATACAACCGGCTTTTTGCCTAACACTTTAGACAATCCCATTCCTACGGTTTGCAAGCAATCCTGCAAACCGATAGAAATGACATTAGCAGGCATATTAAAACCTTCCCACGCTGCATTCGACACAGTGTCGGCTCTGTCCCACATATTTTTAAAGTAATTTTCATAATCACCTTTAAAATCACCTATTT
>OMPX01000050.1 GCA_900313115.1 uncultured bacterium | reverse complement strand
TGTGACCAATTTTGTGACCACTACAGTAAAAACAGGGTAAAAAACAGAAAAATAAGAAAGTTAAAAGGCAATAGAATCAACTCTTTTTAAAACATATACCGCCAAAAAAACCTTATGTGCTAACGATTTGCATTAAAAAAGAGGGCTTAAATACCCTCTTTTATTATATTTACCCCCAAGCGAATTCGAATCGCTGTCTACACCGTGAAAGGGAGCGTTGAACTATTTTTATTAATCTAATTATTTTAATTGAGTTAAAGAAGTTGATAAAATCAACAAATTTTGTTTTGATTAAGTTAATAGATTTAATTGTTTTAATTGTTTTTGTGACCAATTTGTGACCACTGTCCTTTTTTTGCTTTAATAATCAATGTTATTTTAACCGTATGTTCAGAGTCAGGCACCTTAATCCTCGCGTGGGGTACCCCAAAATGAACGGATTATCTTATCAGAAAATTTAAAAATAATTCAACCTGCAAAAATATACATTTCGAGTAGAAAACTATCATTTTATAACAATCTTATTATGTACATTTACATACCGTGAGACAGTCACATGTGTATAAATGAATGTTTCACGGTAAATCCGAAAAGTTGAAAATGCACGATTTTGTTGAAAATTTCTGAAATTATGGAATTAAATGAGTACAAGTTTTAAATCATATTACATATCCGACCGATTCTGACGACCTAATGGTTTATGATAAAACTAACAGGTTAAAACTGCTGATAAATATTATAAAAAGGAATCTAAATGCAGGATAAACTAAAAATAGAGAAACTCGTTAAGTCAGTTATATTGAATACGGTAGAAAAGAATATACCCACTATTGTCTTTTTATCCGAGATTGATGAAGTGGTTTTTATAAAATCGGTAATCTCTACTCTTCTAAAAAAGGAATATGATGAGAATAAGTTTACCCCAGAGGATTGGAATGAGTTAGCAGATATTATGCTAAAGTTAGGTAATATTCCGCTTGTTATTAAAATGATTGATTCTGTTGAAAAGACCATTGAACATATCAACAATTTCAGCACAGAACTGAAAGATAATAATGGTTATGTAGTTATAGAGTATGAAAATAACAACTTTTCTGATTTGAATGACAAAAAAAATATCGTTGTAGAAATAATATAAAATGTTTATTTATTCCGTCCTAATCTGACGGGGCAGGGTTGTAAAATATAATTGTAATAACAATAAAGGAGAATGATTATGTGCATGGAAGCCAAGCCAAAACCTGTTATCCAAAACTTTGAAAAGGAGCAGTTCTACAGGAAAGTTACAACAGATTTTCTCAAATCTAAAACTAAAACAAAATTTATAAAGTAGGTGAAATATGAAATATCTTTTACGGAACAAAAAGGTTGAATATTCAGGAGATAAAAAACAACTGATATCTTATGTCAAAGAGCATTATGCCAATGAATACTGGGTAAAAGAATACGGCAAATTCTTTGATACGGATTTCGGCAAGTTCAAGTTTGCAATTGAATGTCTCGGACTTGAACTCTCTGACAAAATGACGAACAAGGAATACAAGACAAAACACAGAAGATGAAATATATAAAGTTATGAAAGAAATACAAGGTAAATATACGTCAGCAAAAGTGTTTGCAAATACATTAGGAGAAAATTGCATTAAACAAATAGAAACGTTATGCAATCATCCGCTATTTGAAAATAAACGAATTGTATTTATGCCAGATATTCACGTTGGAGTAGGCACATGTATCGGAACAGTAGCAGAGATTGATTCTGACCATATAATTCCGTGGTTATTAGGTAATGATATGGGTTGTACAATATCTGCAACCAAAATAAGCGGCAAAACTTTAAAAGAATTTGATAAACTTGATAAGGTTATAAAAAGTCTTAATGTATGCAAAAACAAATCTTATGATACTTTCAAAGCATATACCAATTCTATTTGTGATTATTTAGGCTGGAACCCTAATCCGTATATAAAATCTGTCGGCTCTATCGGAAAAGGTAATCATTTTATCTCTGTTGAAAAAGGTCAGACAGGCACATACCTCGTTGTCCATAGTGGAAGCAGAAGATTTGGAAATGATTTACACATACATTTTTGCAAAAAGGCTTTGGAACAAAACCCTTATGAAACAGGGGAATTAAAACAATTATCGTGGTTAGATGAAGAAACCTCTGCACAATATCGAAAATGTGTAGTACACGCAATAACTTATGCTGAATTAAACCAAAAACTTATTATAGATACTATATGCAAAGAAATGAAATGGAATAAGCAAGATTCTTTATTCTGTATTCACAATTATATCGACAGGATTTATCCAAACAATCAACCTCAATGGGATAATAATTGGCAACCTTCAGAATATATTGATATCCTGCACAAAGGTTCTATAAGCTTGAAAAAAGATGAGTTAGGGATAATCCCGATAAATATGGCGTATGGCAGTTTTATTGTAAAAGGAAAAGGTAATAATGACTGGTTAAACTCTGCACCACACGGAGCAGGTCGGTTATTATCTCGGACACAAGCAAAAGAAATGCTAACAATGAATGATTATAAGGCTGATATGAAAGGGGTTCATTCCTGTTGTATTTCAACAGGAACATTAGATGAAGCACCAATGGCATACAAATCAGGTGATGAGATAAAAGAACTCATAACTCCGACTGCCGATATTCTTGACCACCTTATACCACTTTATAATTTTAAAGAATAGAATATATAATAAGATTATTTTTATTGACATAAACAAAACGATAGTGGATACTTATAATAAGATTTTGGAGAAGTAAAAGAGAGGAACGAATAATGGTCAAAATTGATGAAGAGTTATTGGACGAGTATCCTGATGCATATTATAATTTGGGTTATGTATTATATAAAACAGGTTGTAAAGATGAAGCAAAAACTAACTACGACAGGGCTTGTCAACTCAACCCTGAAGAGAATTATAAATATTATGAGGAATAAAAAAGGATAAAATATGACAGAAATAGAAGTTGTTTTAGGCGATATTACAAAGTTAGAGGTTGATGCAATAGTCAATGCTGCAAATAAAACCCTCTTAGGTGGTGGCGGGGTTGATGGCGCTATCCACAAAGGAGCAGGGGGCGAATTATTAGAGGAATGTCGTACCCTCAACGGTTGCGAAACAGGTCAGTCTAAAATAACAAAAGGTTATAATCTGCCTTGCCAATACGTTATCCACACAGTTGGGCCCGTTTGGAGGGGTAAATGTAATGGGGGTAAATGTATAGAGGAAGAGCTTTTAAGGTCTTGTTATTTAACTGCATTGGCTTTAGCAAAAGAGTATGGACTAAAGACTGTCGCTTTCCCTGCAATATCTTGCGGGATATATCATTTCCCGATAGATAAAGCCTGCCAAATCGCAACAGATACGGTGAAAGAGTTTATCTCAGAAAACAACTGTTTTGATAAGATTATCTTTATTGACATAAACAAAACGATAGTAGATACTTATAACAATATTTTGGAGAATTAAATGAACGAAAAAGATATGACGGAAGAAAAAAAGACACCAGAAGAAAAATTTCAAGAACTGGTAAAAAATGCAGAAGACTATATTATAAAAAATGCCAAAGATATTTTGGTAGCACATAGAAATCAGGAAAAATTTCGTGAACTTATAGAACTTTTTAAACAAGATGAAAAAGACTCAATACAACAAAAAATAGAGGAAATAAATTTAGATGATATAAACTGTTTAAAATTGATAAATGAAAAATATCAACCACAATACAGTGTTAATGAAATCAAAAAGTCAGAGAAAATTGAAACAATATTATTAAAGCGGTTTTGTGAAGAACTTCAAAATCAAAGCGGCAGGACTAATGCAATTAAATATTTCTCTTATGGTAAGGGGCAAGAGAACAAAATATTTAAGATAGTCGCAAAATATTATGAAGGAAATAAAAACAACCTAAAAGGAATGAAATGGTGTGATTTATATAATTCTTTTGGGAATTCTGTTATTGAAAGAGAAAAACCAAAAGATTCTATAAAGGCATGTGAAACTTGCGAGAATAAAAATGAATGTAAAACAAAATCATTTCATAATTTCGGGTGGAGAGAATATAGCCGAGGACTTATAGATGCTCTAAAATACATTTCTAAATTAGAAATTAAAAAATTTAAAGAAGATATTTCTATAATAAATAATATAGATAATGTAGATAATTTAAAAACAAGAAAAGACATTTTAAAAAAATTAGAACAAATGGTACATAGTCTTGGTTCTGAATTAGTTTATGATTTTTTCAAAGAACTATGCTGCGAAAATTTAATTAAACCAGATGTTCATATAAAATATTTATATAAAGAAATAATAAAAGGAGAAAAGAAAAATTCTTATGATATTGCTGAAGATATAATTAGGATGTGTAAAGAATCAAATTATACACCATATTATATAGATAAAATTCTATGGCTATGTTGCACAGGTAACTTCCATGAAGATGGAATTACTATAAACGCAATGACAAGAGAGAATTTTATTCTTACATATTATAGTAAGTTAGGTAAACCAAAACGATAACCCTATAAATTACAAATTATCGGATATATAAAACTCTTATTTAATATCCTCAATTTTATATTCTGATAAATCCAAAAGGTCGTATCGCATTTTGAGAGCGTCATAGAGGTCTTTACAGTCAGGACTGACACCTTCCATGTGTATCTCACCTGTGGTTTGGTTTTTCATACATAGGTACGGTGCATACCTATAATACTTAAATACATTTTCCCCTGTTCTGTATTTTACTATCTCCTGCACAGTAATTTCACTCATATCAATAAGTTTATATTCAGATTTTGCCCACCATTCGTTATCGGGATAGTTTTCATAACTGTCAATAACCTTCCCGATTTTAATGAGATTTTGTATTCCTGCTTTTTTTAAAAAGATAGTTCTGTAATCAATATTTTTTATCATATGAAAAATTTTAATATCTAAATTATCCCCTGTTGCTTTATATAACCAAGGCAGGGTATATATACCATCACAATAACATTTACCTTCATATTGGCAATGTGTAATATTATCTCTTAAAAAGATTTCATCAGGCTTTTTCATTACGTGAATTTCGTATAAATCGGTAGAAAAATGATGGATTCCCATAGCATATACGTTTAGAGTTTTTTTATAAAATTCCCAAAATCTTTTTAAGGTTTCATCTTGAATTGGAATACCTAAAAAATCAAAATAATAGATAAGTTTATAAAATCGCATATTTAAAATTCCGCCACCCGTTCTGTAATATAGATTTTCTGTATTGAAAGGAAATATTAGTTTTAAATCTTTAACAGGATTAATATTATAATCCTTAAATTCCCAACCAATGATATTATTCTTACCTTTCGTGTATTGATGAATTATACTGACAAGTTGCTCCCAGTAATATTGAAGGCGACAGTCACAATAAGAAATCGGATTTGTATAAATCCCTATTTTTATTTTAGGCATTAAAGAAGGTTTATCATATATCCAACGTAAATATTCCAAGCATAAATCTTTAATTCCCTTATCAGAAAGTTTATTTGCTTCTAAAATAGTTTTTTGCAGATAATTATAAAAATCCTTGTAATAAGTTGAACTCTCATCACAAAAATAATCAGCAATATTTTCAATAGTTGTATTCATAATTTAATCGACCACCCATCTTACTTCTTGTGTTGTATAATCATACTCAACTGCTTTATCTATTTCCCAGATGCCTGCGGGGATTTCTATTGTGTCGTGGCGTTCTGTGTGAACACAATAAACTTCTGTCGGAGCGGTATTTCTCATATAGAGGACTCCGTTTTCATCCTCAAAAAATTCAACCCCTTCTTTTACTTTTATTCTGTGTTCGTTCCCGACTGTTTCTGATTCCGCTATCATTATAGAGTCTTTATCTTCACGTTGTGATAAGTTTTTAGGTAATGTTTCAACCTCTTTGATAATACATTCACCATGTAAATATACTCGTTTTTGTTCGTTCATATTAGCCTCCTTTCTTATATAGTACACTTTTAATATGTCAGAACAGGACGTGTATTTTAATACGCCCTATTCTGACGTAATTAAGTTGTACTGTATAAATGTAGGGTTTAACGGGGAAAATATGATGCCAAATCAAACAAAAACAGAATAATATATTGTTTAATAAATATGCAACAAATTATAATAAAAAAACGGGAGAATAAAATGACAAATAATATTGAACAAGAAAAATTTAATAAAATAGTTGAAGGTGCTGAAGAATTTATTGAAATAAATGCTAAAAATATTCTAAATAAATTACGGGGGACAAATCATGAAAAGTGTTTTGATATCATAAAAGAGAAATACCATCCTTTATGCCGTAATCTTGACGGAACGGTTTTTGAGTTCAATAAAGAAAGTGTATTAAAACGATTTTGCATACAATTGCAAAACTATCAGAAAAGACCTCAAACAATAGATTATTTGTCGCATAGTTATCATCCTGAAAGTGATAACAATAATATATTGAATCTGCATACGGACGATAATGAAATTTTTGAATATATGAAAAGTAATAATAAAAAAGATGCTGATAGTATTTATAATTATTTTCATAAACTTGACAGATTTGAAGAAAAAAGTCATAAAAACGGATGTTATAACCATAATTGGAGATTATATGCCAAAGGGTTAGCAAAAGTTAGTGAATTGATTAGTGATGATAATTATATAAATGAACTCAAAATTTTGTGTGAAGAAGTTGATAAAGAAGCAAGTCAAATTAACCAATCCTGTGATAATAAAATAATTGAAAAAGTAGAAAAATTCTTTAAGGGTAATCAAAAAATTTCAGGGATGGATTCTGTTTTGCCTTATGATTTTTTAAAAGAATTATATTGCTTGAATTTAGTAAAAGTTGATACGCATATCAAAGAAATTTATAAATTTATTTTTCATTCAGAAGATACAACTGATGAAATTCTCATTAAATTCATAAAATTATGTTTAAATCTGCAAAAGGAAAAGTATGACAAATACACACCTTATTATATAGATAAAATATTTTGGTTATGCAGTACAGGAAATTTTTATGAGGACGGAATAACCATACAAAAAATGACAAGAAGGAATTTCTTTAAATTTATTGATTATAAAATTAAACTAAAAAATAAATAGATTGGATAAAACCTAACATTATTAAAATAGCAAGTAGATTAGATAAAATCTAATAATAATCAAATAAACGAGGGAACAGAGGGAATTTTAATGGTAAAGTTTTACCCATCCCCCTGCTCCGACGCGTACGCTAATAAATCAAGCGATTTATCGTACATCTTTATTGACTTGGTATTGCTAACTTGTGTTTTTGGATTGAGTCAAACTACGCACCCCACTACTAAGCGTTTCTCAGGTTGTTTTACCTTTAAATTAAATATCTTTCCAGACATAATCTGTCACCTGAATTATAATTTGTGTTTTCAATAATTTAACCCCAAAAACCTAATCTAATTTTTAATTAAAATATAGCATTCAAAACGTTGTATTAAATTAGAGAGGAGTTATTATGAAAAACCTAGTAGAACCTATTAAAAACAGAAAACAAGTAGAGGCAGTAGAGAATTATCTTGCAAAACGTAGTAAAAGAAATCAACTTATTTGGGTGTTTGGATGTAATTCTGGTTTAAGGGTGTCTGACATACTCGGCTTAAATATTGAAGATGTCAAAGACAGGAGTTATGTTGAGATAAGGGAAAAGAAAACAGGGAAATATAAACGGTTTCCTCTGAACACGAAACTGAAAAAGATGATAAAAGAATATCTTGAAACAGAGCGAACAAAGGTTTATTCCATAGATGAGAATGAGCCGCTATTTGTCGGGAAAAAGCATTGTCGTCTTGACAGAAGTCAGACGTACAGGATTCTGAACAAGGCTTGTGAAGAAGTCGG
>OMPX01000052.1 GCA_900313115.1 uncultured bacterium | reverse complement strand
ATATGCCCCGGATACCAATGAATATGTGTCTTATCTTTTTTCAATTTTTTCTCTGATACGAGTTGCCTTACCTGAACGTTCTCTTAAATAATATAATTTAGAACGTCTAACATCACCACGTCTAAGAACCGTAATCTTATCAATACGTGGAGAGTTTAGTAAGAATACTCTTTCTACGCCAATACCTTGGAACACTTTTCTAACAGTAATTGTTTTATTAATTCCTGCACCATGTTCTTTGATAACAGTTCCTTCAAATGCTTGGATTCTTTCTTTGTTACCTTCAACGATTCTAACAAATACTTTTACTGTATCTCCGGGATTCATTTCAGGAATATTATCTTTCTTATATTGATTTTCTAATTCTGCAATTATAGGATTCATTTTGCTATTCCTTTATATCTAACTAGTACAAAACTGCGTCTCCACAAAACGCATAAAATTATATTATTTTAAAAATAACCATAATGCAAGTACATGTTTAAGTTTTGTTGCTATAAAACTATTTTTTTCTTGCTAAATTTTCTAAATATCTGGAATATTTCATTTTTGTGAAATATTTCATTTTATCTAATGTACTTTCTTCAACACCACTACTTTTTTCAACAAATTTAAAAATTTGCCTTAGAATTGGCTCACCATTTTTGCCTTTATTCCAAAATTCGCCTTGAGAAACCTTATCCCTCAATAAATCCTTGACCTCGACATAGATAGAATTTGGACTTCTCATATACACAAACTTATCTTTTGGAACAGTTGTTGAATCATAAATATCTACTCTCAAATCACTGCCTTTGATATAGCTTTTAATCATTTTTTGAGCACTTTTTAGCTGACTATACATTTCATTAGACACTTCATTTTGTTCGTGTAATTTTACACTACCTGCTTGTCTTAAATAGCTGAATAAACCGATACCACTCATTTGTAATCTTTCTTTAAGGGATAATTGTGTACAACTGACATGTATTTTAAATACGCTAAAAATAAAATTTGCTAGTTTATTAACACTTTTTAACAAAAAAAAGACTCCCGTTTGGGAGTCTTCTTTTTTAAATATTTTTTAAGCGAGATACATAACACCTTTTGGCGGTTTTTTACCCAACATTCCGGTAATACCACCTTGCTCAGGCATGTCGCACCCAACAGGAGTTTTTAAAATTCCTGCCAAAATTGGAGATTTTTCCTCTGCAATTTTAATTAAAGTATCACGACCTCTATTCATTTCTTCATGAGTCGGATTGATTGGAGGAGTCCCCCATTTTGGATAATTTTCTTTGTGAACCGGTGCAAAACCTACTGACATAATTTTCTCCTTTAAACATATAATGAAACACTAACACACTTTTGCTTACATCATTCTAAAGTAATTTTTTTTTAATTTTTTGCTAAATTTATTCAAAATAATTTATATTTCTTTACATGAAAAAATGGGCTTGGCGACACGCCAGACCCATTTTACTATTTAATTTTTCAGTTCGTGTTTATTCTGTAACAAATCCTCCGTTGTAAAATTTCAACAGATTTGTCAATCTGTCTTTTTTTGCTGCTATACGATTAAATTCTTGTTTCATGTCCTCCAATTCCAAGAGTAAAGTAACCAGATCTTTTCTTTGCTTTGGTGTTAAATTATGTTCCACTTCATCAGTCCAACCTGCTGAGAAGCATCCGTTATCAAAATCTTTTTCTCTCATATCTACGCTCCTTGGCACAATGCGTGCAAATAATCTACCATGTCATAATTGCCATATTTGAATGTATAAGGTTGTTTCGCATACTCTCCCAACTCTCTTTTAATTTCTTTGAAAGCCTGACAGTCAAAATTAAAACCTGTCATCTCTGCAAAATCCACCATCATCTCGTCTACATCCACATTAAAATACTTGTCCATACCTATACCTCTAATCAATCTTATTTTCTAACAATTAAATCTACGGCTTGTTTCTTTAAAATCTTTAGAAAATTTGCACAAATGTTAAGTTTTTGTTACAATAAGGGAAAATATAAGGATTTAAATTAATGACAAAAGTATTTATTGGCTCTGATCACGGCGGATATAATTTAAAAGAAAAAATAAAAGAGGTGTTCACTCCTCTTGGGTATGAATTTGAAGATATGGGAACTAATTCTTTGGAATCCTGTGATTATCCCGTATATGCGGAAAAAGTGGCAAAAAAAGTGATTGAAACAAATGAGAAAGGAATTTTAGTCTGCGGAACGGGAATAGGAATGTCTATTGCAGCAAACAAATTCAAAGGAATACGAGCATCACACTGCACAGATACTTTTTCGGCACGTATGACGAGAGAACACAATGATTCAAATATATTATGCCTTGGAGAAAGAATAACCGGTCAGGATTTGGCGATTGATATAGTTAAAATTTGGCTGGAAACACCTTTTTCAAATGGCGACAGACACATTAACAGAATCAATTTAATAAAAGAAATTGAAAATAAGTAAAGGAAGTTTATGACGACAAAAGAAACAGAAGTAACATCATACAAATTAGCTTGTGTAATTGCAAGAGTATTGGACGAAAAATTAGGTAAAGATATTACTATTTTGAACATAAGTAATGTATCTTCATTCGCTGATTATTTCGTAATATGTTCAGCCGAAGCAAGTACACAGGTAAAAGCTATGACTGAAGCAGTAAAAATGAAATTAAAAGAATTTTTCTCACGTCAGCCGAGCAGAGTAGAAAATGATCAGCGTAATCGCTGGAATCTTCTTGACTACAGTGATGTTGTTGTTCATATTTTGCATAGAGATGAAAGAGAAACTTATGCAATTGAAAAATTTTGGAATCACGCTTTCAGTATTTCATCCGATGAGTGGATGAAAGAATCTGAAGAATATTCAGAATATAAATAGAGGTAATAAGTAAATAAGACTCTTTACCACCTCAATTAAATGTTATAAAATATATATGAGTTAAAAAAGAGAGTAATATATAAATATGGAAAATAATGAAGATTTAAGAATATCGATACAAAAAGTCGTTCTTGCTATGGCAAAAGAACCAAATAATACTGAGAATTATCACGAACTTGCAAAATATTATGCAATGCAGGAAGATTATGACAAAGTTATATCAGTATATGACACTCTTTTATCTATTGACAAAAATGATGAGCAGGCTCTTTTAAATGTTGGAAGTATTTATTATTTCCAAAAAGAGTATCGTAAAGCTCTAAAATATTTTGACAGAGCAATGTCTGTCAATCCGTCAAACTATTTGGTTTACTACAATTTAGCAAACACTTATGCTGAAATGAAAAACTTTTCAAAAGCACTAAGATGGTATAACAGAACCTTGGATTTTGTTTCAACAGAACCTGAAATATACAATTCTATTGCTCTTTTATATCATGATTTTGAAGACTACGTTGAAGCTAAAGCTTATTATGAAAAAGCTCTTTCACTAGATCCTCAAAATTTGACTGCTTTGGTGGATTTAGGAAATGTTTGTTTCAAATTGTTTGATTATGACGGTGCTTTCAAATATTATTCTCAAGTGTTCGGACTTGAACCTGATAACCAAACAGTTGCATTATGTTTAGCAAATACTTTGTCATTAAAAAAAGACGAGGCACGTGCTAATCAATATTTTGAAAAAGCACTGACTTTAAAAGGCGACAGTTTATACAGAGCTTATATTTGCTACGCAATTTCAAAATCAGATTTTGGTCACTATGATGAAGCCATTGAGCTATACAAAAAAGCTATAGAACTTGATCCTTCTCAGGCAAAAGCGCATATTCTGCTTGGAAATATGTATTCAAACCAAAGAAAATTTGCTGAAGCAGAAGCTGAGTATAAAGAAGCTCTAAAAATTACCCAGCTTGATCCTGATTTATACATTTTGCTTGCAAACACATATTATATGAACAATGAAATTGAGCGTTCTATTTATTCATATAAAGCAGCAGTTGGTTTAAGCCCTGAAAATGATGAGTTTAAACTTGTTTATATTCAGGTTGTCGAAGATTTTATCGAAGAAAGCAGAAAGGATGAGATAGTTGCAAACTTCTAACAGAGAAATGAGAAATATAAACAGACCTTCTTTCATTGAATGTCTGATTGCGGCAGTTAACTATATTACATTTGGTTTAGTCGGATTTATCTGGTTAATTCTTAATGCAATCAGAGGCGGAAGATTAACTTCTTTTTTGCAATATCATATTTTCCAATCATTCTTTTTAGTAATGTTTTATTGGTTATTAAGCGTATTTATTTCGCTCATAGCACAAATTTTAAGCTTTATTCCGTTTATTAATATGTTGATTTTAAAATTATTATTTTATTTCAACACACCGTTTTTCTTTGGGCATTATTCGGTTGTATCAGGCTCAGTTTCTTTGATAATATTATATTTGGTTTTGACCTCAATTCAAGGACAACTAAGCTATCTTCCATGGGTTTCTGATATTATCAAACGCATGGTAAGATAAAATATAAAAGAATTATTTTAAAGTAATATCGTTTGTCTCATAATGCCAAATTTTAATAGACAGCAATAGCTGAATTTTGTATAATACTTATGGAAGGCAAGAGATGAGATTTTCATTTATTCATATTGCAGACATACATTTAGGACGACCATTTTCTGATTTAACTAATCTTCAAGGAAAAATGGAGTTATGTAATAATGCAGTAAAAAAAGTATTCAACAAAATAATCGATACTGCAATATTAAAACAAGTTGATTTTGTCCTCATTGCAGGTGATAGTTTTGATAATGATGAACACGATTTGAGTACAAAAAGATTATTTATAAACAATCTAATCAGACTGGCGGATAATAATATTAAATCTTATGTGATTTGCGGAAACCATGATCCAATAGAACTCTATAAAAATTATCAAAGTTATTTTAAATTTGATAAGAAATATAACGATTTTATCCATATAACAGGAGTTACAACAGACGACTACAAGGCTTCCTTTTCTCCGATAGAAGGTGTTAATATTCATTCGGTTAGTTTCCGCACGGATGAGAGTGCATGCCAGATAAATGATTTACCAAAACTAAACAGCGATATGGAAAAAGCATTTAATATCGGTTTATTACATTGCGATTTAGATAAAACTGATACAAAATATGCTCCGACTTCAAGAGATGATTTAAAAAAATTAGGTTATGATTATTATGCATTAGGGCATATTCATATTCCTGAGATTAAAGATAATAATATTATATATGCAGGTTCGCCTCAGGCAAGAACAAGAAAAGAAACAGGAAAACACGGTTGTTATTATGTTCAGGTAAACGATAAAGATACAGAAAATATTGAATTTCTTGAAACTGATTGCGTAAGATTTGAGGATTTAACAATTGATTGTTCAGATACAGAAAACAAAATGGAAGTGTTTAATAAAATTGCCGAGGTAATTGAAGGTTATGATATTGGTTTAAACGTAGAATTAAATCTTTTTAATGTTACGTTAACAGGCATGACAAATGCTTATGAAGAACTGAATGATTCAGACAGTCTGATAAATGAATTTATAGAAAATTATCAATCAGACAATGAAAAACAAGTTTATAAAATAAATAATGAAACAACTGTCAATATTGATGAAAATTTAATTATAGAAGATAGCGGTGTTGTTGGTTTGCTTGCTAAATCTTTTGATGAAAATTCAGGAATTGATGTGAATAAAATATATGATAATATTTCTGAATTACACGAAAATATTTATAAAAAATTAGGACTTGATTCTGAGTCAAAAGAGTTTTTGTCTGATTCTTTAAAGGTCGATAAAGAATTAATTTTAAATAATGCAAAAAAAGAAGTTCAGGCATTATGCAAAGAAATTTATACATTGGAGTAGATTATGTCTAAATTTGAAATAAAAGAAGTTCAGATTGATAACTATAACAAAACGAATAATCAGCTTAACAAGTTTGAAAGCGGACTAAATATTATTTGTGGTGATAATGAAATCGGCAAATCTACGTTAATGAATTTTATAAAAAATGTTTTTGTAAGAAAAAATGATGCAAAAGGTTATATAAAATGTATTGTTGATGATAATGAGTTCAATCTCAGAGCCGAGAAAAATAAAATTAAAGAAAATTCAAAATTTTTAGAAAATATCAATGGATATACTTACAATACAGGATTTATAATTAATCTTGATGATTTGATGTTTGCTAAAAAGGCAGATTCTGAAGAATTAATAAATACCGTAACTGATTCTTCGGGGAATGCTGTTAATATAAAACAAGCAGAATATGAAAATTATATATACGGCAAAAAACAAAAATTTCCGCTTACCCCAAAAAATGCCGAATCAACAGCATTTAAAAAACAATTTGATTATCTGAAAGAATTAACTAAACAAATAAAAGAAATTCAATCAAAAGAAAACGAATATAGCGAAATCTGTTCAAAAATAGAAATTTTAGATAAGGAAATCAATACATTATCAGAAGAAAACAGTTATGCCGAAATTCTTTTACAAAAAAACAAATTAAATGAAGAAATTAATAATATAGAAATAAATAAAAAACTTTTGGAAAATAAAGATAAATTTGAATCAATCAGAGAAAATTACGGTGCATTAAATTCATCCCGTCAAAGATATGATGAAATAAATAAAAAATTAGAAGAAAATAAAACTATTTATAATGAAAAAATAAAAGAATTAAACAAAATAGAAGAACTCAAAGAAGAAGATTTTGATAATTTTGATTCTTCTTCTGACACATTAAAATTTGGTCAAAATTTATTAGAAGAATTTAAATCAACAGAACTTGAAAAATCAAATTTAAAAGAATTGATAAAAGAAATCTCTAAACGAATTGATGAATTAAAATTCGAAACCAAATCAACCGAACATCAATTAGAAAATTTAAACATTTCTAATATTGAAGAATACCGTACCGATAGAGATATGCTTCAAAGCCATAAAAAAAATTATGCAGATGTAATGAATAAAGCAAGAAATTATGAAAGTGTAAATACAAAATCTGCAAAATGGTACAATGAAATGTTTTTACTCTTATTTTTAAGTATGTTTTTTGCAGGTTCAGGTACACTTATTTTATATTGGCATTCACCTGTAAAATGGGCCTTAATTTCCCTGTTATTAATATCAATCGTTGGTATAAATACTTCAATTATGGAAAAAATTGCCCGTAAAAGACTTGCTCAAAATAATAGTTTTAATAAAGAGTTAGATAATCAGGCAAAAGATATTATTGCTCTTTGCAGAAAACACAGATATGAACTGAAAACGGGTGAAAATTTTATAGTTAAAATTGATACTTATGTCCAAAATATGAGCGATAAAATTTCTGAATATAAGATTATTGAAAATGATTTATTAAAAGTGAGAATTAGTCTGGAAAGAGAAAAAGATAATCTTGAATCAAAAAACAAAATTTTAGAAGAATTAAATAATAAATCAGAAGAATTAAACAAAAAAATTGATGAATTTTTATCAAAAAATAATATAAAAAATATTGATAATTATCAGGAAGTATTTGATATAATAAAAGAGCTCAAACAACTAAAAAAAGAAGCATCTGAATATCAAACAGAAATTGAAAATTACGATAAAAATTTGGAAAAATTTGTAGAAAATATTAATGATTTTATAAACATTACAGAATTAAAAAATGTTCAAAAATTGAATAAATATGAATATGAAAATTACAACAACACTCTTTCAGATATAAGAAATATTTTAGATGAAAACATTTCTGCAGGAAGATTATTAGAAGAAAATAATCTAAAATTAAAAAAATATGAGGAAGAAATAAGCACATATTCAAATGATATACAGATTAGTTTGAAAGATATTAATGATGAAAAATTAGAAATAATAAAAAATAAACTTCAAGAAAAAAGGGAAGAAAGAGGAAAATTACTTCAACAAAAAGAAAACTTAGAAGAAGTTTCTGAGTTGATGGCGTTAAAAAATAAGAAAAATATTGAACTAAACAATCTTAATGAAGGATTAAAAAAGCTTATTCAAAAAGAAATCGTGTATAATCTGATTAAATCTGCAAAAGAAAAATTTAATGAAAGCCAGCCAAATTTAGTCAGTGCAAAGAATTATTTAGCCCAAATAACTAACAATAAATATTCTGAAATAAATATTGAAAACAAAACAATTTCAGGCGAAAACACTCCTGAAAAAGATTGGGATAATTTAAGCAGAGGAACAAAAGAGCAGTTATATTTAGCATTGAGATTAGGATTTGCATCAAACTACTCAAAAGATATATACGGTAATGAAAACGGCATTCCAAATCTACCGCTTATTATAGATGATGCATTCGTTAATTTTGATGAAAAACGTACAACATCTATTTTAAAATGTCTTGAAGAATTTTCTAAAAATAATCAAGTTTTATATTTTACCTGTCATTCAAAAATGATAAAAGATATTCTCAAAAAAGAAAATTTAAACCATAACTATATAGAACTTTAATTACATAACATAATCAATATATTCTACTGCTTTGTTATGAATGGCATTATTTATCATGCCTGTACATTCTTTTTGTGCAGGTGACATATCAGGACGTTGTCCGATTTTTCTTGTTAATTTCGCAAGATATGTATACAATCCTAAATCTTCTCTTTTTGTTATATTAATATCTTGTCCGTTTATACTTAATAATGAATTTGTAACAGGAACAACACCATCATCTGCTTTTATATCTTTTAAATACAGCTCAACCATATCAGGTTTTTGAGTATTATAAGAATAACCTCTGCCGGCTTTTTTTAAGGCAGTTTGTAATTCTTCCATATCTTTGCCATCAGCATCATTTGTAAGATTAAATCTTAATTTTATTTCAGTTAAATTAAGATTCCCTTGCTTGATTTCTTTATCTGCTCCCTGAAACAATCCAAATCCTTGTTTTTGCGATTTTAAAACTTTAATATTATTAATACCCGTAAATGAAACTGACATTTTTTACTCCTTTGTTTTCTTTTGTTGGATTATAAAACAAGAAATAAAAATTTTTTGTTAGTATATTAAACTTTTTTTACACAACTCTGTTTGTTTTTCGTCCGATAAAATAATCTTTGATATCTCTAAAATTTGTTTCAAGTATTGTTTTAATACATTCTTTTGTGTCATAAGATATTCTTGGAGTAACAATAACTTTGTCTGATTGAATAAGTTTTTTCAATATTATAAAATTTTCTAAATCATCGTAAGTTCTTTTTGATTTTTTTTGGCTTAATATGTCGTTATCTTCAAGAATAACATCTATAGCTGCAGATTTTATTTTATTTCGTTTTAATGCTTTGTAAAGCGCCAAAGAATCAATAAGTTTATATTCACATGTATTTATCAGATAACTTCCCTCTTTCATCATTTCTAACTCTTTGTATGAAATCATTTTGCAAAATTCTTTGTTATATGGGATATGAAGTGTTACTATATCAGATTTTCTGAGTAAATCATTAAAAGAAAGGTATTCTGTATAATCAGCAATTTTTTGATTTTTTACAATGTCATTTGCATAAACTTTCATTCCTAATTTATGTGCAAGTTCACAAACAGCGCTCCCTACCGAGCCTGTGCCAATTACACCAATAGATAATTTGTTTATATTTTCACTTTCATATTTTTCAAAATTGTGAATCCTGTTTTTTACATCATTATTTGCAAGAACAATATTTCTGCTCATAGCAAAAACCAAGCCGATAACATATTGAGAAATAGCTTCTCTTGCATAATCCGTTACATTTATTACCGCAATATTTCTTTTCCTGCATTCTTCTATATCAATATGCTCATAACAGATAGAACGGGTAACAATTATTCTTAAATTTTTGAATTTGTTTAATACTTCAGCCCCGACGGAAGATGTTATAAAAACACTTATGATTGCAGTCTCATCACATTGTTTCAGGCTTAATTTTGTTTCTTTATTTAAACTTTCAGTATAATAAGTTATTTCGTAATCAGATGTGTCAATAGATTTTAAAAAATCTCTTTCTGAATTTTTTAAATCAAACATAAGCATTTT
>OMPX01000054.1 GCA_900313115.1 uncultured bacterium | reverse complement strand
GAGTGAGCAATCTTGCTTGTGATGACGATAGTCCCATTTTTCCTTGTTTCCTATGTTGTAATCAAATAAGTGGTTCGCGAAAATATTAAAACTTACTTGTTACACCATGCATGACGGCATTTTAGCCAATAACTTTAATAAGTTCAGGGGTTTGTTACAAAATGTTTACAATTGGGCGATTAAATAGTTTCCATTACCTCAATATTCGTTTCACAGGACAATTCCTCATGGGCAATGACCGTTAAATTATTAATAAATTCAGAAAATATTGCAAAAGTCATATGTCTGATTTCCATAGGAACTAAAAGAATAATCTCTTTCATATCATGATTATCAGATGCTTTAACTATTTTCTTAGCTAATTTTTCTGCAACCTTCCCATCAACCTTTATAATAGCCTCTTCATCAGATTCTGTTAATTTAAACATACTATCCAAAGTTTTACCTGAAAACTCTATAACTTTTGTAGCATCTTTACCGACATATTTTTGAGAAATATGTTTTGCCAAAGAAAGTCTGATTCTGTCAAGCAAACCGTCTTTTGATACTTCATCGGAGAAATCATTTATTTTTTCAAATATATAATCAATATCCTTAATCGAAATACGTTCCCTGATTAAGTTAATTAAAATATACTTTAACTCTGCCAAAGTAATAAAATCAGGAATAATATTATTAATCACAAACGGATTTCTTTTTTCAACAAGAGTAACATATCTGTTGATATCACTATAATCAAGAAGTTCTGATACATATTTTACTGATACAAATTCAATTGCTCTTGCAATATATTCGACTGCTGAATATCCCTCAGCCCAAAAATCCTGAGCCTGTTCAGCATCAATCCACAAAACCTCTTTTCCTGTTATTTCATCCGTTGTAACAATTGTCTTTGCAGGTTTTCTGCTAAGCTTTAAATCTTCTTTCATAAAAGCAATATGTTCAGGAACTGCCTTTGATTTATAAACTTCGAGATTATGCACCTTTATACTAAACTCATAAGGTTCAAGCGTATCATCATCCTGAAATATCATTCTTGGAATAACATAACCTAATTCATCAGTTAATTTTTGTCTTGATTTAACGGTCTCTGAAAGCAGATCATTCTGACTATCAGGGCTGACAAACTCTAACAATTCTTCACTTAGATTAACTGTAAACTTTTCTTCTCCGATTCTTGAATACATCACCCCCGGAGAAATTTCTTTTACCAAATCCTGTTTTAAATTTTCAAGCCGTTGTAACTCATCAGACATTTGTCTGTTTAACTTATCTCTTTGAGAAAAGTCAACCTTATCAATCTCAGCTTTAACCTTTGCTACTCTCTCTTTTTGAGCTCTGATTTTACCAATAATATCTTTACAAGTTTCGTATGGAGTCATATTATTTGAAAGCATTTTTTCCATTTGTGCCTTGAAATTCTTAATATTAACAACCTTATCAAAAACCTCTTTATCATCAGAAACAGGACGTTCTCTCATGAAAATACAACTATACAAAAAATCTTCGTCAGTTTCGACTTCATGTAAAGTGTATAAATCCCAACCTTCAAGAGACATTTCATTTAACAAGTCTTGGAGTGCTTGTCTGTCATCAGTCTGAACTTCTTTTATTACGTACTCTAAGTTTCTGCTAAACATAATGTCCCTTTCTGTGGTTCATAAATTAAATAGTATCTTATAACTTGTGTTTTTATTATAAACTTACGCCTTTCAATCTGTCAATCAATGTTTTAGTAATATCAACACCACCGCAGAATACAGCCTTATCACTAATGATTGCATCAAGCTTTTGTTCAACCATTATACCCTTTGCAACTTCTCTGATTTTTGAAAAAATAGCCTGTTCTGTTTTAGCCTGTTCTCTCAAAAAATCATTCTGTTTTGATTTTAATTCAGCAGTAACCTTATCCTGAAAATTTTGTTTTTGAACAGGTGACTGAATAGCTTCGTATTCTTTTTCTTTATCAAACATGTATTGTTTGATTGCCAAAGCTTTTGAATCAAGTTTTTTCTTTGCATTTAACGCAAATGAGCAATTTTCAATAACTTCTTCGTAATCAACATAACCTAAACCACCGGCAAATGCCATACCTGAAGGCATCATAAGTGCAACTGCTGTCAAAACTGCTATCAATGTTTTTTTCATTATTTTTCTCCTATTTTATTAACTACCGCTATTTGTGATTCGCTGACGAAATATCATTTACCCCTAATTTACCCCTAGTACATCATATCACCTACACCAAATGTAAAGTAACCGTGTTTGCTGCCATACGCACCGCTACGAGTAAGAGGAATACCATAATCAACTGACAGAGGACCTACCCCCGGAATGTAAAGTTTCAAACCAACACCAGCAGTAATTGCTTCCATTGGTCTGTCATAAATACGGTCTGATAAATAACCGTGGAATACTTTACCTGCATCAACAAAGAAAGTTAAACGTAGATTTTGGAAGAAATTAACTTTCAATCTATCTAAGAATAATACAGGGGTTGCAAGTTCTACAGAACCCATAGCAAACGCATCACCCGTACCTACACCATTAATTTTATAACCTCTGATTGTATAAGGACCGCCTAAGCGATATGCCATAACCTCAGGCATATTATCACCATACAATTTTCCACCGGCCTTCGCAGTAAGTGATAAAGATGATTTAGACGCAACAGGGAAGAATCTCTTGATCATACCTGTTAACTTAGCATTCGTTTTTTTAAATTCATCAAGACAAAAAGCCTGATCTAAACGAACAGTAGCTAAAACACCATTTCTCGGATTTAAAGAAGAATCTCTTGTATCATATCTAAGCCCCGGACTTATATTTAAGAATAAACCGCCTTCTAACTGTTTCGCACGTTCTGCTATATTAACATGTTTCCCTCTGAACATACCTACTATTCTGTCCCTATCGCCTTCTTTAACGTGAATATTTTCAACACCTAGGGACAATGTTGACATCAAATGCGGATTTGTTTTCATTTGATGTGACAATGTTGCATCAACACCAATTCTGTTTTCAACAGCAAGCGGTACGTTATAGCTACCAAAACTTCTGAAGAAAATTTTACTCATCAGTGAAGTGTCCGCATTCAAGAAATAAGGTTGGAAAAAGCTTAATTCAGCTTGGAAATTCATGTGATTCTTTACGGTCGTATCACTCATAATAACACCAGAACCGACTAAACCGCTCAAAGAAACTCTTTGATTAAGTCCTCTAAAGTTGTTATCACTAATACCTAATGAACCAAATACACCCGTACTTGAATCCAAACCGCCGCCTAAAGAGATAGATGCAGTTCTTTGTTCCGTAATAATAATTGTTATATCGTATTTATCAGGATCATCAGGACACGCATCAATGCTTCTGTTTACATCTTTAAAAGCTTGTGTTGAATATAAACGAACCAAATCCTGTTTGATTTGATTTTCGTTATATACCATCCCCGGCTCGGTCAAAATGTTTCTTGTAATAACGTATTCTTTTGTTTTTTGATTACCTGAAATCAAAATCTTATTGATTGTACCTTCTTTTAAACCGATATTGATTGTTCCGTCAGGGTCATCATAAATAGAATCGACTCTTGCTAAGATGTAGCCTTTTGACGCATAACACTCATTAATTTTTTCAATAGCTTGATTAACCGCATCAATATTTTGCGGTTTGCCAATCAATGGAGTTACTAATGGCATAAGTTCTTCTGTAGAAATTACCGTATTGCCGTCAATTGTAACATCTTTTACAGGGATATTTTCTTCAAGTAAAATTTTTAAAGTAATAGTCCCATCTTTATTTTCTACAGGAATTGCCTTCATTTTTTCCGTAAAAAATCCCATTTGGTAAATGTTTTTCAAATCTCTTTGAACCATATCGGCATCGAACGGATCACCTTTTTTCATCATCATTTTGGACACAACTGATGCAGGCTTAATGACGTTTGTACCTAATATTTCAATGTCTTTAATAGTTTGGGCGTGGTTGATTGAGGTATCAAAATATTCTTCATTAGCATTATTATTAGGCAAGCCATAATCAGACGGCTGACCGTTTATCAAGGTTTCAGCTCTTACTATTCCGGCCAGTGCCACAAATGCGCACAACAATATTAAACTTTTTCTTAATATATTAAATGAGTTCAATGACTCTCTTCCCCAAATCTACTATATTAATAATTTTATCATAATATACATGCATGGGCAAAAGTTAAGAGGTAAATATATTTTGAGGACTGAATTCACCTCAAAACCTAATATTTACGGTATTATTTCTCCTTTTGATATATTATATATCTTTACATTTCTTAAAAAATCTTCTTCAAACAAAAGAGTATCTACAGAAGTGATTATTGTTTGTGTGTTTTCAGATATTGATTTTAATAAATAATTTTGTCTTAAATCGTCTAATTCCGCAAGAACATCATCTAATAATAAAATCGGACTATATCCCTGTTTCTCTGTAATCAGCTCTATCTCAGATAACTTTAGGGCTAAAACGATTGTCCTGTGTTGTCCTTGAGAAGCAAATTTTGTCGCATCATTACCATCAAGATAAAAATAAATATCATCTCTGTGAGGTCCGACGCAAGACTGATGTCTTGCTATTTCCTCTGATTTTCTGTCTTCTAACTCATTTCTTAATGCACCGGCAATATCTTCATTATTAAAATACGGAAAACTATATTCAAAGGAAAAAATTTCATTTGTTGAAATTCCTTTATATTTATCAATGGCATGTTTTTTTAGTTCAGACAAAAACTTTTGCCTTGTAAAGATTATATTTGAGCCTGTTATAACCAACTGTTCATTAAAAACGTCAAGCAAATCTCTGTTTATTTCATTTTCTTTTAATAAATTATTTTTTTGTATTCTTATTTTGTTATATTTTGATAATCTTTCGTCGTGAGTCGGATATATTTGAGAGATAGCATTATCCAGCCAATCACGTCTGTCCTGAGGAGAACCACGCAATAGCAGTAAATCTTGAGTAGAAAACAAGACTGTATTCATTGCCGATTTATAATTTTTCGGAGTCGTTTTTAAACCATTCAGTTTAACAACTTTTGTTTTGTTTAAACTATATTCTACCTCTAGTTCAATTTCGGCATCTGCCTTATCCAATGTGCCTTTTATGTTAAAATTATCTTCTCCAAACTTAACAAAATCTTTTACATTAGACGTTCTTGGAGATTTCAGAGAAGAAAGATAATAAATGCTTTCAAGAATATTCGTTTTACCCTGTGCATTTTTGCCGATAATAATAATTTTGTCAAAATCTAAATCCATAGACAATTCTTGACAATTTCTGAAATTTTTCAAATATAAATCTTTTAATCTCATATATCGATTATACAATAAAACAAAAAGAGGTCAGATAAACTGTCCTCTTTTTATGAGCAATATATTTTTAAGCAAAAAATTAGTCGAAAGTATATCCGATAATTGCTGCTTCTCTTGCACGTTTGATTGCTTTAGCAACCATTCTTTGGTGTTCTGCACAGTTTCCTGTAACACGTCTTGGAATGATTTTACCGGCTTCTGTTAAATATCTTTTTAACTTAGAAGCATCTTTATAATCGATTTCTGTAACGTGATCTGCACAGAAACTGCAAGTTTTACGTTTTTTTCTGTCTTGATCTTGTTTTGCCATTGTTATAATTTGCCTTTCTAGCCTGTACTACATTCGAAATTTCTAGAACGGAATTTCACCGTCATCAATAAGATTTTCTTCTTCAGCAAAGGTTGGAGCTTCAAATTCGCTAAATTCAACCTCTTTTTTAGGTGCACTTGATGATGTGCTTGCAGCTGCAACACTACCTGAGTTTGAAATCGGTTCTATATCATTAGCATCAATTTCAAAATATTTTCTTTCTGAACCATCTGCCGCTTTGGTAGAAGATACCTGCAATCTTCCGTCAACAAGCAATCTGTCTCCGACTTTCACATTATCCAAAACCTCTGAAAGAACTCTTCTTTTTGAAATAACTCTGACTAATAACTCTTCGTTATCATCAACGTTCAACGTAAAACCGTAAACGGCTATGTCATTTTGAGTGAATCGTTTTTCAGGTGCTCTGTATACTGTACCCGTAACTGTTGCTTTTGCTAAAGTCATCTTATACTCCTGCTTTTGCTGATTGTTCCAAGAACATTGTTCTCAAAATACTGTCATTTAAACGTAATTGACGTTTAAATTCTGCAACTTTTTCTTCAGGTAATGATAAAATCATATTTGCAAAGAAACCATCTCTGAAATTTTGAATTTCGTAAGCTAATTTTTTACGACCGATTTTATCAACTGAATCAGTTTTACCACCTAATGTTTCAGCATCAGATGAAACTTTTGCAATTAGTTTATCAACTTCTTCTGCATCTGCATTTGGTTTGAAAACTACTAATAATTCATATTTTTTCATTCTAAATTTCTCCTTTTTTAGAAATAGTACCATAAACATGCTAAATTCAATACCTAAAATGAAGAAATTTAACAGAGTTAATTATTATTTTGTAATATAGCAGATTTACCCCATTTTCATTTAAAAAAACTTCTTTCATTATAACGATTTAAACAATAAGTAAAATGTATAATTTCATAATCTGACAAAATATTTACTTTTTTCTTTCGAGAAGGCATCTAAAAAGTCAAAATTCATCTCCGACTTTTTAGACACCACCCTTGCAAACAGCAAATTTATTTTTTACGGCTTTTATATACTTAAATAATCTTGAAAGGATAAAAATGAGAACAGATGAAATATTTAAATATGCGTATGATGCACACACCAACAGATTAAATGGTCAATCTAAAAAAGCGGTCAAATCATTAAAGAAAATGTATCAAGAAGGTGTAAAAAATCCTTGTCAATCAAGATATTCAATGAATGAAGCGTATATGAAAGCAGCTGCGGAGTATTACGGGAATCCTGAAAAATCCAATATTAAAGGTTTTATAAATGAAATAAAAACTAAAGGCAGAGAAGTGTTGGAATATATGACAGACTCAGAATATAGAAAAGCTAAAAAGGACTTTAAAAAAGCATACAAAGAGTTATATCCAAAAACAGCTTTAACAAGAGAATTTATTTTAAACGTATAGTAACACAGGATAACAGTGAGGTGCGTCGTTTGACGCACCAAAATATAAAATAAAGAGTAATGTCGGGTGCAAATTTTTGCACCGTTTCCAATAATTTTCAACTTTCCTGCTTAATAAAAGCTTATTGTTGAATTTCACATTGGCTTCAAGCTTGAAGTTTTGTAAAATATCTTTTTCAAATAACAAAAATATTTTTTAGGTTTGTTAAAACAAACATGTAAAAAAAGAAATAAAGGAACAAAAATATGAAATTAAATAACTCAATTGACAAACAACAAAGTCCAAATTTTGGAATGGCACTTGTAATCGAAAAAAAAGCACAACCTTTTATTGAATCATTACCGGCAAAAGAACGTCAATATCTTCACGAACTTGGTAAAAGAATAAAAGGTTCACGCAACGATATAAATATTCTTGAAGATGGTAAAGTAACTTTAACTTATCGTCCAAAGGCTTCTGAAATTAGACTTGTAAATGATGAAAACAGAGCTGCTATTGAGGCGGAAGATAAAATTAAAAGGGAAAAATTTAAGAAAGAACTAAACCCGGATGAAAAAATATATAAAATTTTAGAGGATTTTAAAACTATAAAGAACGTGTTAAAAATAAAATTATTTTCAAGAGAATCAAAATTTATGAAGAGATTAAAAACTGCCGAAGAACTTCAAAAAGCATCTGACAGAGATGATGCACTACAAATAGTAGTAGAAAAAAGAATAGCTTCAAAAGACGATATTGCAAAAAAAGAAACAGAAAAATTAATGTCAGAATATGGTGAAAAATAAAATATAAAAATTAAACTTATAACAAAAAACCGAGGAATTTCTTCCTCGGTTTTTTATTAGCGGTATGGGATAATATTTACCACTTTACCCTATAATTTGTTAGCAACCATCTTAGTTGTTTCAGCAAGTCTTGTAGAATAACCCATTTCGTTATCGTACCAAGAAATGATTTTAACCATGTTGTCACCCATAACTCTTGTTAATAAAGCATCAACTGTAGATGATTGTGAAGTACCAACGTAGTCAGAAGATACTAACGGTTCTTCTGTATAGCATAATACATGTCCGTCAGCACCTGCTTTAAGAGCTGCGTTAACTTCTTCAACAGTAACTTTCTTTTCTGTTTCAAATACAACGTCAACTAATGATACGTCAGGAGTAGGAACACGCATAGCGAAACCGTCCAATTTACCCTTTAATTCAGGTAAAACTAAAGCAACAGCTTTTGCAGCACCTGTTTTTGTAGGAACGATGTTCAAAGCACCTGCTCTAGCACGACGAGGATCTTTGTGACCTGCGTCTAAGATTCTTTGGTCACCTGTATAAGAGTGAACTGTTGTCATCAAACCTTTAACGATACCGAATTTTTCGTTGATAACTTTAGCAACAGGTGCTAAACAGTTAGTTGTACAAGATGCCATAGAGATTACATGGTGTTTAGATGAATCATATTTATCATCATTTACGCCTAAAACGATAGTGATATCTTCGTTAGAAGCAGGAGCAGAAATGATAACCTTTTTAGCACCTGCATCAATGTGAGCGTGAGCCTTAGTTGCATCTGTGAAGAAACCTGTTGATTCAACAACAACTTCTACACCTAAATCTTTCCAAGGTAAAACTGATGGATCTTTTTCTGCGAAGAATTTGATTTTCTTACCGTTTACGATAATACCTTCATCATATGCTTCTACTTCACCGTCAAATTTGCCCATAACTGAGTCATACTTGAATATACGAGCTGCATCTTCAGGTTTTAGACCAGGGTCATTGATAGCAACGTAATCGATTTCGTTGAAAATACCTTCTCTGATAGCTGCTCTTAATGTGTTTCTACCGATTCTTCCGAATCCGTTAATAGCTACTTTTGTCATAATTTTCTCCTTCTTTATGTACTAAAGATTTTCTCTCTTAACAGTTTAATCATATTACAAACAAAAAAGTGGGTAAAGTAGCAATTTTTATTTATTTATACTCCATTGTCTAATAGTATTTTTTTATAAATCTGAATTTAATATTTAAGTACAATATGAAAGGAGTTTATTATGGACGAATACAGAACAGAAGGACACTATTGCCACAGAAGAAACCATTGGTTAAAGTATTTTGGATGCATGCTTGCAACACTTGTCGGAGCATTTCTTGCTTTTTATTTCTTAGCAAGCTGCACATTTAATCATTTTATAAACCATGCGTATATGATGAAACAAATGCATAAAATGAACAGAATTGCTGAAAAAGACATGGCTCAATTTCAAAAGGACGAAAAATTTTTACAAAATTCTGCAATTGTTTTGCCGCACAAAAATGCCGTTGAATTTATCAAAACACCCGATTCTTACAAATTTATTGTTGATTTAATGCCCTTTCAGGGAAATAAAGATGCTGTCAATGTAGAAGTTAAAAATAATAAAATATCTATCAGCGGCGAATCAGAATATAGCAAAAACAATACTGATACCTATACGAGCATGAGCCAGACCTATTTTTTAGGCAAAGACGCAAAAATCGAAAAGCTATCTAAAAAGAAAGTCGGAAACAAATATATTATAACAATTCCTATTGAAGACTAATAAAAAATACCTCTCAAAAGAGAGGTATTTTTTTATTTTTTCTTATCTATCGAATACAATATTTTAAGAAAACTTTCATCTTTTGTCTGAGTATTTAACGGCTTCGGAATGAATTTTTCTTTATATTTTTCAATAGCATACTGATCTGTCATGCCTGAAATATAATCAGTAACTAATCTTTCTATCTGTTTATCATCATCACAGTAATCTCTTAGATAATTTGTATAATATTCATACAAAGTTTTTACAACGTGACGTGCTTTACCTTCTTCAAGTTTAGCCGGAGAATTTGTATAAATATTTTCGAACATCCAAGCTCTTAATATCTTTGTATATTCCCAACATTCTTCATCCATTGTAACCTTATCTTTATCAATAGAATTATTTACAACAGCATATATCATTTTAGATAATCTTTTTGATGCATCAGAAGAAAAATAATTCTTACAATCTTCCGGCAAATCAGCTTCGGTAATTATACCCGCTCTTATTGAATCTTCTATGTCATGATTGATATAAGCAATTTTGTCTGCATACTGAACAATTTGAGCTTCTGCAGTTTTAGGCTTAAATCCCCAAGTATGTGTCAAGATACCATCTATTGTTTCTGTACAGAGATTCATGTCTTCAAGTTCTTCTACAACTCTGACACTTTGAATATTATGATGAAATCCTGTTGAAACAAGTTCATTCAATACCCCTTCCCCACAATGACCAAAAGGAGTATGACCCAAATCATGCCCTAAAGATATTGCCTCAACCAAGTCTTCATTTAATCTCAGAGCTCTTGCCATAGTTCTTCCGATTTGAGAAACCTCTAATGTATGAGTTAATCTCGTTCTGAAATGATCATCGAACGGAGATAAGAATACCTGAGTTTTATGCTTTAATCTTCTGAACGATTTTGAATGAAGTATTCTATCTCTATCTCTTTGAAACTCGGTTCTTAAATCCGACGGTTCTTCTTCACGCTTTCTAATTGCATTTTTACTTTTGGCTGCAATATCTCTTAATATATTAATTTCTTGTTCTTCTAACTGCTCTTTTATAGTCATATTCTTATTATAAGCACAAATAAAAAGTTATTAACCACCTAAAAAGATGATTTAATCGTGATTTTGGGCACAATTAAAGGCGAAAAAGCTTGAATCTGTGTAGAATATATGCTATAATATGCGTAAAAAAATTGTCTCTACATATTTATTAGGAGTAAGAAATCATGGCAAATGTGGTTAGTGATGCTGATTTTGAAGAATTGTTATTGAAGTATGAACATTCATTTAAATCAGGAGATTTAGTAAAAGGAACCGTTTACGGTTTTGATTCGGAAGGTGCTGTTGTGGATATAGGCGGCAAATCTGCTGCTATTGTTCCAAACAAAGAAGCATCTAACGATAATAAAAAAGCTGAAGAAGTTTTGGAGAAAGGTAAAGAATACGAATTCTTGGTAATTTCCGAACCTGATGAGAATGGAAAATTTATTCTTTCAAGAAGAAAAGTTGACTTATTCTATGCTTGGCAAGAGCTTAAAAAGCTAAAAGATGCTAATGAAATTATTAACGGCGAAGTCGTACAAATTGTACGAGGCGGTATCTTAGTTGATATTATTGGTGTTAGAGGTTTTGTACCATCAAGCCAAATTCAAAACAGAGGTACTGAATATAAAGTCGGAGATAAAATTGAAGTTAAAATTATATCTTTAGACGAAGAACACAACAATTTTGTACTTTCAAATAAAAAAGTTTATAGCGACACAATTGAAACTGCAAAAGATGAAATCTTTAGCCAGATTGAAGTTGGTCAAGTTATTAAAGGACGCGTTGTACGTGTTACAGATTTTGGGGCATTCGTTGATATTGGAGGATTTGATTGCTTATTACCATTGTCACAAATTTCATGGAAATGGGTTGAACATCCTACCGATTTATTAAAAATTGGCGAAGAAATTGAGGTTGGAGTATTTGATGTTGATGTTTCAAAACAAAGAATTACTTTGAGTTTGAAATCAATTACACCTGACCCTTGGGAAGCAGCTGCTGAGGTTGTTAAAGAGGGTGAATTTAGAGAAGGTCTTGTTACAAGAATTAAATCATTCGGCGCATTTGTCGAAATCTTTGATGGGGTCGAAGCATTACTTCCTCACGCAGAATTGATTGAATACCAAAATTCTAAAAATGTTATTTTGAATGTTGGTGACAAAATCAATGTTTGCGTATTGAAGTTTAATCCTCAAGACAAACGTATTTCTTTAGGATTTAACACTCCTGAAGAAGCGCCAAAAGAAGAAGAAAACAAGACAGAAGAATAATTAAAAACAAAGAAAAATAACCCTTGCAAAAAGCAAGGGTTATTTTTTATTCTTCTTTTAGCATCTCAAGAACCGTTTTTGTACAAAGTCCGATTACATTTTCAAAACTTCCGACAACAGACTTTATATATCCTTTTGGCATTTCCTGAATACCATACGCACCGGCTTTATCAAATGGTTTAAAATTATCTATGTAAAAATTTATTTGTTCATCTGTAAGATTTTCAAATTCAACAGTAGTAGATACATATTTTATTTTTGTTTTGTTTGTATCTTTATCAATAACACAAATCCCCGTCACAACTGTATGAGGGACACCGCTTAGACTTTTTAGCATAACAAATGCATCTGCTCTGTCTTTTGGTTTTGTTAATATACGATTGTTCAATACA
The DNA here is from genome assembly GCA_900313115.1 of uncultured bacterium. Classification (GTDB taxonomy): domain Bacteria; phylum Cyanobacteriota; class Vampirovibrionia; order Gastranaerophilales; family Gastranaerophilaceae; genus UBA2883. Next base: position 9,592 of record OMPX01000054.1, on the reverse strand, counting down.
ACAACAGTATCAGCTCCGATAATAATACCTTCTTCATACTTATTTGCCACATCAAGAGCCTTATTATATGCAAGATTTTCAATTTTTTCAGGAGTAAACACATAGTCTTCAAGAACCTCTTCATAGTCGGACGGATGAACTTCAAAATCCAATCCTGCGTTCTTTAAAAGTTCTCTTCTTCTTGGTGAGCCTGATGCTAAAATAATCTTTTTCATACAAATATTTTATCACGCACAAATTATTGATAGAATTTCACTTATACTTTTCATTTATCTCATAAAAAAATTAACAGCCGGATTTGAAGCAACAGAGTTATCTACATTAACATCTGAACCTACTCCTGTTTCAAAGAAATTAGCATGAGGGGTATCTGATATTTTTGAGCCAATCGGTTTTACAGGTGTAATACTACCTGATTGTGGAGTTGATTGGAATTTATAATTTCTTTTTTTAGAATTAACCATATTTTTTGCAGCCTGAACATTTAAAAATTTCAAAGTATCTCTAACATTTCCTTTTAATGCTAAATGCTGAGCAATATTAGTACAGGCAACCTGTTCCGTATTTAATAATAAAGAGTTATCAATATAATCTTTAATTACATTTTGACTTGCATAGTAGTTTTGGTTCATTCCGTATAAATCATCAAGCGGGTTTGAACTTACAGAAGTATCTTTTTTTGATTCTTCCGCTTCTTTTTCTTCAAACATTTTAAAGAAAGTACCGCCACCGCCGTTTCCGCCGCCATCAGCGTTGGTAGTCATATTATTAACTTGTTTTTGTTGTGAATATGGATCAATTTGTCCGTATCCGTTTGTGTAAGAAACTACCATTTTCCCGAACCTTAATTTTTACTTACTCTCTATATAATGATATCTACGGCAAAATCAATATTTTTAGTAAAAAGTCTAATGAAAAATTCATATATTTGTAGGAGATGAGGAAATTATAGTTTATCAATAAAAAACAGGCTCAAAATTGAGCCTGTCTTTGTAGAAAGGAAAGGTCTTTGACCTTAAAATTATTGAAGCTTACTTAATGCATCTGTTGCTGCCGCAACAACACCTTCATCAGCATCAGTTTGAGCTATTGAGAAGATTTTACTTAAATCTTCTTTATATTCAGGGCGTTGAATATATCTTAACGAATCAATTGCAGCTGTTCTGATTGCAGGATTTTGATTTTCCTTCAATTCATTGACAACTTGAGCTGCACCAGGTAAATCAGTTAACGGAACTACATTTCCTGAACGTTTTTCAATTTCATCGCCATAAGTCTTTTGTAAGATTGCCATTGTGAACAATGCATATTCTTTATTACGTTCTGCCTGTTCTAATGGAGTAATTTTATTTGCTAATGCTAAATCTGCTTCTGTTAAGTCATGAGGAACTTTAACGGTTGCAGGATCTTTTCCTTCTTTTTCTGCCTGTATTCTTACCATATCGTTTTCAGCAGCTTTTGCTCTTAATTGAACTTGTTGTTCAGTTGGACCTTCTAATTTAGAAGAATCTACATTAACGATATCTAACAATTTGTTGAATACATCTTCTTGTACATAAGGTACTGCATCAGCTTCGTTAGTTAAACCTTTTTTTGCTATTTCATCCATTTGAAGTGCTTGTTTATCGAAATCGGCACTGGACAAATTATCAATTACTGAATCCATATTTACCGCATTATCAGCAGGCTTAGCTTCAGCAGGTGCATCAGCAGGTTTTGGCTGTTCCACTTGTGGTTTTGGAACATTTGTATCCTGAGGAGCAGGAGCTTGAGGTGCCGGTGCTTGCGGAGCCGGAGCTTGTGGAGCCGGTTGCATTGGCGGATAATAATATGGTTGACCATCTGCTTGCGGATAGTCATAATAATAATTTGGTTGTGGAGCATTTAATGTCGGTGTATCTAAATTGATTTGAACCGCATTGTAGCTCGGAGCAAATGCCGGACGTCTGTTATTAACTTGTGGTGCCGGAGCATTTTGAGGTGCATTAATACTCATGGTAAAACCTTTCCTAACTATATCTACAATTATTTAAAGAAATTTTATTCTTTAAAATTGCCATGTCTAATTTACAAAATTTACAAATGTTTATATTCAGCCTATGCTGTCCATTCTTGAGTTGCAGTTGGAGGTACAGGCGGCATAAGAGGTGCAGCGTTCAATGTAGGTTGGCTTAAATTTAATTGAACCGCATTGTAGCTTGGTCTAAAATCAGGCATTTGTACGCAAGCTGCCGCTTGTTGTGGTTGTTGTTGAACATTTGCATTTGCTGCAATTGATGTTGTCATGTCATAATCCTTTCACTACTAATCTGTTGATAATTCTATTATCCATGATTTTAATACGACTGAATAATCTTTTTTGCTATCATGATTTATCTTTGTTACAAAAATTAATAAAAAGTTTCATGTTATTACACAATTATTTGTTCTTTGTGACAACAGAAAGCACGTAATTATCGTTAAAATACTTGTTTGCAACTTCAATAATATCAGATGCCGTAACCGATTTTATTAAATTTACATATTCATCAACAAATTTAAATCCTCTCCCTGAAGCTTCAAACCAACATATTGTATCAGCTTTGTCGGAATTTGTTTCAAGTGCAATTACATATTGACCTAAAAGTCTGTCCTTTGCTTCCTGTAACTCTTTGTCACTTACAAACTGATTTTTAAAACGAAAGACTTCTTTTAGCGCTTTACTTTTTGAATGCTCCATAGTCGAAGGATTTGTTCCTATATATACAATAAAAGAACTTGAAAGCATGTTAGGAGAATAACTTGAGCCCAACTGATATGCCAAACCTTCTTGCTCTCTTAAATTCACAAACAATCTTGAGCTCATGCCTGAACCTAAGATTGTATTTATTACATTAAGCGTTGCATATTCTTTTAAATCAGAAATGCCTGCTGTCTGCCAGCCTAAAATAACCCACGCAGTCTGCTGATTATTTAATTTTACTTCTTTTGTCTGCTTTGATGTTAATTTAGGAATACTGTATTTTGAATAATCAAAAGATGTTTTCTCCTCAGAATTAAATAAATTTCCAATTCTTTCCATGAAATCCGTTTTATTTTCTATATTTCCTGAAACAGAAACAACTATATTATTTGGATTATTTATTTTTGCTTTATAATTAAACAAATCCTCTCTTGAAATTTTATTGATATTTTTTTCTATAACACTTGTTGAACTGTTATAGATAGAATTTCCGTAAATCATGCCTCTAAAACCATCTAATGCCAATTTTAAAGGATTATCTCTTGTTTGTTTTATCTGATTTAAGATATGTTTTTTATCCTTTTCAAGTTCAATATCATCAAAAGTTGAGTTATTAACAATTTCGTGTAAAATATCCATTGTTGCATCTAAATACGCTTTTGTTGTCAGAATACTTATTCTGAAACTGTCAGATGATGATAAAGTCGATATATTTATCCCTTTTTCTTCTAATATTTGTGCAAGTTCAGAAGCAGAATATCGTTTTGTACCTTTTAAAAGCAAATCTCCGTATAATGAACTTACACCTTTTCTACCTGCAAGGAAATCACCACCTTTTGCTATAATACTTATTGCAATAATATCATTATATGTTGTATCATTCATTAAAAGTGTCAAACCGTTATCATATTTATATTTCTGAATTGCATTATTGCTATCGACTATTGTATAACAATTATTTTTATTATTAACAGGTTTTAAATTATTATCCGCCTTTGAAACACCATTTGCACATGTACCCTTGGGTAAAATAATTGATACTGCACTATTTGACTTGTGCAAATATTTTTCCGCAACTCTTTTCACGTCTGATGCTTTTACCTTGTTAATATTTTTCAAATATTCACCATAATATTTTGTATTACCCGTCAAGGTGTATAAATATCCCATTTCAGTTGCAATATTAGAGACAGATTCTCTGGCATAATAAGTATCACTTTCTATCATCTTTTTAGCTGTATTTAATTCGGTTTCTGTTACACCATTATTTTTAATTTTTTCTATTTCATCATATATAGAACTTTCAACGACCTGCAAATTTTGAGGAACAAATGAAGCTCTTACAACTATAAGACCATCATCACGCATTGTTGCATTGTACGCAGAAACAGCATTTACTATTTGTTTTTGATCTTTTAAAGATTTATATAGTCTTGATGTTCTGCCTGAACCGATAATATTTGCAAGGACATCTAACGCATAAGTATCATTGTCATCAATATCTGCGCCTCTAAAGCCAATCAACATATAACCTGTATTGTTTTCTGTATATGTAATATTTCTTTTTTGTTCAGACAAGAGTTTTTCTTTTCTGAAACTGTTAACAACAGGTTTTTTATATGGTGTATTAAAATATTTTTTTATAACTTCGAGTGCATGCTGCGGATCAACATCACCGACAACAAGTGTTACCATGTTAGATGGAGTGTAGTATGTATTATAATAATCTAAAACTTCCTCTCTTGTTACATTCTGAACAACAGCTTCTGAACCCAAAACACGTCTTGAGTACGGATGATGAGTATATAAAAGTTTTACTAAATTTTCATAACAAATAGTTTCAGGCACATTTGCACTTTTTGCTATTTCTTCAATTACAACTTTTCTTTCTTTTTCCATTTCCTTTCTTGGAATTTGAGGATGTAAAAGCATATCAGCATGTAATTCTGTAGCCAGATCAAAATAATCAGAAGCAATAGTTATATAGTAATGAGTAAAATCTTTGCTTGTAGCTGCATTTGTAATTGCGCCTTTTGATTCAAGAATTTTATCAAAATCACCGGTTGGGTGTGTTTGCGTTCCTTTAAAAAATAAGTGTTCTAAAAAATGCGATATACCTGAATTTTTATCCGTTTCATTTATAGAACCTGTTCTTACCCAAGTATCTATAGTTACAATTGGGTTATTCTTAATTTGCTCTATTATAACGGTTTGACCGCTCGGGAGTTTGTGAATACTAAACTCTCCTGCAAAACAAAAACTTCCTGCCAGTACAAACATTAACGCAATAAATAATTTTCTCATTACACTCTCCTTAACTATGATTAATATAATATCATAATTTTAAATTTTTAGACCACGATAAATAGGTAACTTGAGTGTACATATATTTTTTTGAAAAAACTATTTTTTTTTATTTAAGCAAGTTCTTCCCTAACTTTTGAACAGTTTTAATATCTTCTTCAGGACTTTTGCCTGTAGTTGTAAGGTAATTGCCGGTTAATATACCTTCTACACAACATTTCAGAGCTTTTTCCTGACCTTCTTCGGATAACCTCATTCTACCGCCGCAAAAACGCAATACGGAATCAGGGTTTGCAATCTTAAAAATAGCTAATGTTCTTAAAATATTTTCTTCATCTATTTTGTCAAAATAATTTTCGAAAGGTGTTTCAGGAATTGGCATCAATATATTAATAGGAATAGAATCCGGATGTATTTCCGCTAATTCCATCGCCATTTCAACACGCTGTTCAACTGATTCTCCCATTCCTAAGATAACACCGCAGCAAAGCTCCATTCCATATTTTTTTACTAACATACAAGTATCAAAACGCTCTTTCCAAGTATGGGTCGTACAAACCTCAGGATAGTAGGATTCACAAGTATTTATATTATGATGAAATCTTTTTAAACCTGACTCAGCTAGTCTTTTTGCTTCTTCTTCGTTCAATATACCAATTGAAGCACAACTTGATATCCCTTCAAATTTGTTTATCTCTTGTATAAGTTCAATTATTTTATCAAAATTTTCTTCTTCGGGATTTTTCCCTGATGTCACAACAGCAAAATGATTTACACCATAATTTTTCGCTTCTTTAACCGCTTTAGAAACTTTTTCAGGCTCTATCAAAGGATAACTTTCAATATCTGTTCTGTAATGTGAACTTTGAGCACAATATTTGCAATTCTGAGAACATTTACCGTTTCTTGCATTAACCAACGAACAAAATTCAATATTCTCACTCATATATTTTGATGACAACTCTAACAATGTGTCTAAATCTGTATTATATAAATCTAATAATTCTTCTTTATTCAGTCCTATTGTTTGCATAATTATTTTCTCCCTTTTATTGAGTTTACATCAAATATAAAAAATTTTTAAACTATATTTTATACATGCCTGCAATTGTTACAGTTTTCACTTATTCGTAACAATATATATTATGAATCCGACATGTTTTTAATATAATTCATGATGGGTATGCTTGGGTAAGAGAAAGGAAATCGGATGATAAAATTCGATTACAGAGGTGTTAAAGCTGATATTATCGGCGACATTCACGGTTTAAATATTGAAGAAGAATTTAATAATTATAAAGATAAAATATCTGAAATAATTACGGATTTAAATCAAAGAAAAAATAATCCCGATCAATGGTTACAGTGGATGAATCTTGGATATAACGAAGAAACAGCTTGGTATGTCAAAGAATATGCATCTATGGTAGAAGGTCGATTTGAAAATCTTCTTATATTGGGAATCGGAGGTTCAGCTCTTGGCGGTTTAGCTATGACAGAAGCATTACTTAAACCGTATTGGAACTTTCTTACACCTGAGCAAAGAGAAAATTATCCGAGAATATTCTTTTTAGATAATATAGATCCTGATTCTGTTTCAGGTCTGTTAGATATTCTGGATTTAAAAAAGACTTTGGTAAATGTCATTACAAAATCAGGTTCTACTGTTGAAACAATGGCTCAATACATGATACTAAAAGACAGATTAGAACAGGAACTTGGTGATGATTACAGAAAAAATATAGTTGCAACAACAGACAAACAAACAGGTATTTTAAGACAACTTGCAGATCAGGAAGGCTACAAAACATTTGTAATTCCTGATGATGTTGGAGGAAGATTCTCTGTTTTTTCTGCTGTCGGGCTGCTTCCGTTAGCATTGGTTGGTATAAATATTGATGAAGTTATTCAAGGTATCAAAGATATGGATTTACTTTTGAAAAATACTGATATCTACAATAATATTGCAGCCCAAAATGCGCTTATTCATTACCTGTTAAATACCAAAAAAGGGAAAAATATATCAGTAATGATGCCATATTCATCAAGATTAAATTATATCCCTGATTGGTATATTCACCTTTGGGCTGAATCCTTAGGAAAAGAAATTGATAATGACGGAAATATTGTAAACGTAGGACAAACACCACTAAAAGCGATTGGCGCAACCGATCAGTATTCACAAATGCAATTGTATAATGAAGGTCCGAATGATAAAATAATCAATTTCATTAAAGTTGCAGAATTTGATAACAACTTAGAAATCCCGAATATTTTTGAATATACAGGAATTGGCTATCTTGGAGGAAAAACCGTAAACAACCTGCTTGATGCGGAGGCTGATTCTACAAAAGTTACATTATCTAACAACTCAAGACCGACTGTAACAATAACTTTGCCTAAAATTGACGGTTATCACATTGCACAACTTTTATATATGCTTGAAATTCAAACAGCTATTGCCGGAGAATTATATAATATCAATACCTTTAATCAGGAAGGTGTTGAACAGGCAAAAAATTACACTTATGCACTAATGGGACGTGCAGGTTATGAAGAATCTGCATCAGAAATTCAAGATAAAATGCTTATGGTTTAATCTGACCCAATATTTGTATAACTCAAGCACTCAATATTATCTTTAATTCTTTCTATTGGAATATTTACGGATTTTCTTGTCTTAGTCGAATCTGTTAAAGTAATATATTTATTATCAATATTTGTTATTGCATATTTTTTATCAGTTTTTATGTCATGAAGTTTCCAAAACTTATCCCTTACTCTCATTGTTTTATTATCAGTATCTTTCAGCTTTATTTCTGCAACATAATTATTTGAATTATTAGAATAATCATTCAAAAATTTCTGTATACCTGATTTTGAATATATTTCACTTATACTGTCTTTATTATTTTCAGGAAGTGCGTTTATTGAAGAAGCTTTATTTCCTGTCATTAAATAATAAAAACTTCCAATAGAGCAATCTCTGAATAAAATATCACCATCTTTTGAAACTTTTTTTACAGACAATGGTACATTTTTATCCCTCGGTATAACACCTGAATTTATTTCATTGCAATATTTTTCAAATGCGACCTCAAAAGCTAATGTATCGCCATCACCCTTTGAAAATTTCTTTTCAAATCCTGTTACTTTTCCGGTTTCGTCAGTCTTTGCAAGATAAGCCCTGCTTGCTTTTTTAAGCTCTTTTTTGGTTATGTTATATTCTTTATTTACCCCTTTAAATTTTATGGTAATACTTCCATCATTATTCTTACTTATTGCGTTTTTTATTATCGACTTTCCTGTGTCGGAAGAAGAAAGTGACTTCAAAGTTGAAGCAACAACAGAGCCCTCTGCGCCGGCAGTTGTATTAGAAATTTTTCTGTTAATTACAGTATTTTTCAAAGTTGAATAAAGATCGCAAGCATATCCAAATAAAGCACCTGAGGCGATTGCCCAAACGGATTTTGCACCAATTCCGTGCATAACCTGCGAAAATACACTTGCATTCGGATGATTCTTCTTTGCTATTGCAATCCACCTGTCAAAATTATTAACAAATAATTTTTGAAAAAGTTTGTTATTAAGTTTTGGATACATTTTTATAAGTCCGTATGCTGCCGTAAGCGATGCTACCTGAAAAGCTCCAAAAGCTGCACCGATTACAGTAGCACTTGCTCTCTTCTTTGTGTCATTATTATTTGCTAATTTTGTGGCTATGTAGTTGTTTTTCTTCTCCATTACATTATCATAAGCATCGACAATATCAGACGTTCCAACACGCATTGTCGGAATACCAATATTGTCAAAATTTAAAGAACCAAAACTTAACATAACCTTTTCCTTAGTTATTTAAAGTATTTTCGTTCTAAAATCTTGCTAATTTAAACGACTTAATATAAATTTATTTACAATGGTTAATACTATATTTAATTCTCTTCGTTTGGACTTTGATAATCAACACCCATTTCTCTCAAAGCAGAAATAAAACGCTCAGCACATGCTCTTTGTACTTCCGGCGGAACAACACGTAAAATTTCAACAGTTTTTGATATAGTAGGGTTTTTATCGTACCATCTGCAGCCATTCACAGGTTTAACCATTTCATAAAAATGATCAATAGCTTCTTTGGAAATTTGTTCTTCTAATTTTTTTAAAAATTGTTCTGCCTGCTCTAAAAGTTCATCTTGATAATTTCTTAAAAGTTCTACAACTTCAAGCAGTTTAGGATCATGATCATACCATCTTTTATATACGTGAGCCATCGTGAACCCTCAATTCTTCAGAAGCATTCTCTTCGGAATATCTGATAATATTCCCGCCGAGTGCTCGTATTTTTGTATCAAATTTTTCATAACCTCTGTCAACGTGATGAAGGTTTTCAACAATTGTTGTACCATTTGCCATCAAGCCTGCGACAACTAATGATGCTCCTGCTCTTAAATCACTTGCAGCAACGGTAGCACCTGTTAATTTTTTAACACCTTTAATAATTGCATGATTTCTGTCCTGATGAATATCAGCGCCCATTCTTAGCAAATGTTGAACCTGCATAAATCTGTT
>OMPX01000059.1 GCA_900313115.1 uncultured bacterium | reverse complement strand
TAAAAGAAAGTGTTAACAGTGGCGGTCTGATATATGTTGATGATTATGTCCGCCAAGACGGAACACACGTGTCAGGGTATTATCGCCGTAAATAATAAAAACAATTATTTCAATAATTCTAATGTCGTTTTTGTGGGGGGAAAGCGGCATTTTTTGTAGTCCCCATTTTTTAAGGAGAGTTTTTATGTCTGAAAATTTAGAAAATCAAAACACAAATGAAAATGTTGTTGAAGCAGAAATTACGCAAAATACTGAAGAAAAAAATGATTCAGAAGAAAAAATTGAGGATACTTCAAAAGAAATACCTCAAACAAATGAAACAAATTCTGAGCATAATCAAATTGAAGTGTTATCTCAAATTTTCAAAACAATAGCTGACAAAAAACGTGAATTTGATGATGAAGTCAAACTAAAACAAGATTATTTAACTACTAATCTTGAGAGTTTTAATACGGAAGAATATTTGCAAAATCAGGATTTTAGAAATATTTATGCAGAAGCATTTGATGCTTTAGGCACAAAGCTTGATACAAAAAAATTTGTTAATCTTTTAGACAAGTACGTTGAGTCAAGAATTGCACTGAATAACAAAAGAAATGCAATAAAAAATGAAAATGATAAATCCACAGATGGTTTAAATTTTCAGTCAGGGGTGTCAAAAACTGAGACAAAGTTAAAAAGACTTCAGGATATTCCTGATGATGAATTGGCAAGCTATATTGCAAAATACATTTAAGTTGTCTAACCATATACCCACTCTATATTATTTGTGCTGTCATTTTACGGGAGATGACGGTACATGTTTACTTCCCGTGGTAAGAAAGGATTTTTTATGTCTATTGAAAACATGATTATTAATTCATTTAGTCAATCTTTCAAGAAAAATTTCTACAATGAGCTGGTCATCGGAAAATTGGCTCATACAGAATTTAAAGATGGTGTGAAAAAAGGTGATGAAGTCGATATCGTTATGCCGGGGACTGTTACCATGTTTGAATACGATGGTTCTACTTTGCAAGATCCTGAAATGGCAAACGTATCTACAACAAAAGTCAAAATCAATAAAGGTAAAGCGTTCCATTTTGAATTAGCTGAAGTTGAAGCAAAAAGAGTCTTGAATGCCCCTGATATTAAACAGCAAACGCAGCTCGCAGCTGATTATACAAATGATGCAATTAAACAATTTGCAGCAGGCGTTGATGCTTCATTTGCTAATTTATACACAAGAGCAGGTCATTATCTTGATGATAATGGTGAAGCTATTCAACTTGATGCAGATTATGCAAAAGAAATTCTTGCATATATGCAGGCTGAATTCCAAAGAGGTGACGGAAAAGGTCATACAAACTGGATTGATGGTCAAATGATTTGTATTGTTCCTCCTGAATTTCAATTCTATTTAGGTAAGCTTGATGACTTAAAATACGTAGAATCAGGTCACGAAAAGATGGCTAAAGGTTTTATCGGCAGACTCTGCGGGTGGGATATTCTTGTATCTAATAATATTGCACAGCCTGAAAACGGTGTATTTTATCCGTTATTTGGTATCTCAGGAAAAACCTTGGCAGGTGGTATTTCATCCGATTTAAATACTCAGTCGTATGTCCCTGAAAAAAGCTTTAATACTTGTTATAAAGGATACGGTTTGTATGGTGTCGGTGCGCCTCGTGCAGATTTCTTGGGTACTGTTAAAATTTCAGCACCTCTTACTTTATCAAGTCGTTCTTAATTAGTTCAGTGTTAATTTAAAGGAGATTTTTATGACAAAAGATATTATTAATGTTCAATATCCAACAGTTGAAACTACTCAATCTGTTGCGAATGCAAAAATTACAAAGTCTGTTGTTAATGTTGAAAACGGTGTTTCAATCAATAAAGCATTTGCTAATAAAAATGGTACTTTGACAGTTTTTGTAGAAAATGAAGCTGATGCAAATTCTACTGTTACATTTTTAGCAGGAGATGCTTATCCAAACTCAATGTTGGGTGATTTACAGCTTGAGGTTGAGAAAACCTCTACAACTGCTTTCCAAATTCAGGACGTTTCAAGATTCGAAAATAAAGACGGCTCTTTGAATATGGAATTTGGTTCAAATTTTGAAGGCAATATTTTTGCAGTGGCAAGAACTACTGCTCTAAATGTATAATTTTATATTTTGGCAAAAAGGTAATTGAGGGGAGTTTTCTCCCCTCTCTTATCTTGGAAACGGAGGACTATGAAAGTTATGAATTTATTAACGGGGATTGTTTTTGATTTACCTAAAAGTGATGTTGAAGCACTTTTAAAAACTTCTCCAAATACTTTTGCTAAGGTTACTAAAAATAAAAAAATAGTTAAACAAAAGAAAAATATTCAAAATGATAATTCGGTTTTAGGTCAAATTTTAGAGGAATAGTCCTCTATAGAAAGGTTTATTTTATGTCAATTACACTTTTAGATTTATATAATATGGTTGCATCACAATCCTGGTCGATGTTTGATAATGATGCAGAAGTTACGGAAGATTTCGAACCTGTTTTGCTTACTGCTATAAACAAGGCTCTTGTTGAGATATGGTGTTCTTATCCGTTCGATTTCAGAATCAGACAAAAAGAAATTCTTACTCAGAAATTTATAAACAAATACAATTTACCTGATGGTTCTATTATAAATAAAACTACTCGAAACGGTGAAAAGTATGCAGTTATGTGTTGTCGAAAATACATGGATTTCATAGAGTATCCTGAAGAATACGATTTTGTTGTCGGCAAGCCTGAAGGTTTTTTTATTAAAAATGATAAATTATCGTTCTATCCTGCACCTGACAAAATGTACAAAGTTGTTATTACTTATCTCACGTTTGCAATAGGTGTTGATAATGATGATAAGCCTATTTATGCATTGAGGGATGCATCTGATAAAATTGTGTTGCCTGAAAAATATGAACAATTATTTATCAATGCGCTGATTTCAAAAGCTATGATGTATGCACTATCATCGCCGACGGATGAAAATTATGCAGGTTACAGTATTCAATTCGATAAAGCCTATAAATTGCTGATTAAATCAGTGGGTGGCAGACGAAGAAAAAGCAGAAAAATTACTTATTAAAAGAGAGGTTTAGTATGGCTACGATAAATGATGCAATTTTAACAAATAAATTTCTTGGGATAAAACGTATTGATACTTCTTTTTCATCATCAGTAATTACTTCTTCCGATCTTCAGAATGTGGAGCTGTTTGATACAGGCGTGAACTCAGGTATTGGAATAAGAAATATGAAAGGCAATGTTAAAGATTTTGAATTTGAAAATCCAAATGAAAAAGTGATTAATATGTTTCAAAGTGTTCAAAAAGCTGAGACGTATTTCTTTATTCATACTGAAATAAATGGTGTCGGAAAGGTATATCTTTATAATCCGATTGCGAATACAGTTACGTTAAAATATGATAATCTCTCACAAACAGGTGTTTCTTTCGGGGTAGATTTTGCTCAGGGTGAAGAAGATTGGTTTGTTTTTTCAAATGCAGAAAAAATGATAGCAATTCGTTTAGATTGTTATGATGAACACGGAGAGCTTGATGAAATTGTTGAATTTGATATGGTAGATGTCGAAAACAAGCTGATGGATAAATGCAGCGGTTTAGTCGTTTTTGACGGGAGATTATGGGTGTTTGGCGGTTTAAGACTGTGGTATTCTGTTAAAGAAAAATGTTTTGATTTTTCAACTATGACACAGTTGACAACGAGTGCAGGATATGTTGATTTTGTGAAAAATATCACGGCAATTACTCCCTATCTTGGAGCATTAGCAGTATTTCACAAGGACAGCTCATCTTTAATCTGTTTAAATTCTGATTATTCTTATTCAAGAACTGAAGAATCTCCGGGGGGATGTTCGGGTGCTGATGCGTTAGTTTTCCATGGAACACAATTGTTTTTCTATGATGATACTAAAAAATCGGTGTTTGCATTTAGTCAGATTATTAATGGGGATAAAACACTCAGCGAAAATCTTGCAAAAGACGTTCAGGAGGAATTGATTTATGTATCATCCAAAGATGCCCCAAAAGTTAAAATGTTTTCTCTTATACAAAAAGATAAAAATGAGATTTGGTTTCTTATTCCATCTGAGGAAGATTATTCTGATATTTTAATATTTGATTATATTCATTCGCAGTGGTTAAAAAGAAAGTCACAAAATCTGACGGCTCTTGCAGTTATTAACAATGTTTTTTATTCCGCAGGAAAGAATAAAATTTATATTGAGTATTCCGGAAATGATTTTGACGGAGAATTTATTGAAGCATTTTATACGTGTTCTCCGCTTAATTTAGGGCAGGATAATACAATTAAGGTTTTGTATATTCCTCCAAGACTGACACTTGATATGACTTATTCAAATAATTTTTGTGTGCAGTATGTGAAAGATTATGATGTTTTGAAGAAAACAAGAAATAAGACGATTAAAACAAAAACAATTAAAAACTTGTTATATTGGGATGTAAACAGTTATGATTCAGGCTGTTTTTATAAACCAAAACAGGCAAATTCCATTAAGCGTTTACCTACATCATCTTTTAAAACACTTGAAATAAAATTTTTTACTACTGATTCGACTCAGGGGTTTGCAATAAAAAACCTTGAAATATCAAGATTAAAGGTTAAACAGGCATGATGAAAGTTATTATACCGACTGATAAAAATTTTAATTACAATGAGTGCAAAAAGATGTATGAACATTATAAACCTGTACTAAATGATGAGTCATCATTTGACGAGGTCTTAAAAAATACATTTTTTTATGCGTTCTATGATAATGAAGTTTTATCTCTTTGTGTGTATTTTTTTTCTGATAATGGCAAATTGTGGGTAAATGGTTATGGTATCAGAAAAAATCATTTGTTTAACAAGGAGTGTTTTAAATTAGCGCTTAGTTGGTTCAATTGTGATATTTGGGCAAAATCTGTTCAAAAACCTGCGATATTTGGGATTATGTCCTGTGGATTCAGGCGTTATAAAGATGATTTGTTTGTATTCAGAAATAATAGTAAAAATTAGAAAGGATTATATATGGGTAGCAGTTCAAAAAAATCAACTCAAACAACTGTGTACGGTTCGACCAAAACAGCTAATCCGTACGTGGTTTCAAAAACTAATAATAAAGGTACTATAAGTGATTTTGTCGGCGGTTCGGCATTAGATACAATAAATAATTTTGTAAATTCTAATATAGGAAATATTTTAAATGATTATTTAAATCCGTCACTTAATTCGACTACAAATAAAAGTTTATTAAATAGTTATATTAATAATTTAAACTCAAGTGCAAATGCTTCTTTTGAAAATAATATTATAAATCCTCTTTCGGAAAGAAGAATGCTTAGATCATCATCTTTGCAGAATATGGTAAATAATCACAATAATAATTTGAATAGCAATATATCAGGTTATATATCTGAGCTGTTGGCAGATTCTCAGCAAAATTCCGCAAGTATGCTAAACAATTTATTAAATGCATATATGAAAGGTTTTGACGTAATTAAGGAAAATCAGGCACAGTCATTAAAAACAAGTCAGGGAAATGCAACTGTATCCAACAGAGAAACAAGTGGAGCATCCGCTCTTGATTATGTAAATACAGTTTCAAGTTTGTTAAAAAATGCAGCTCCGTATTTTGGGAAAAAGAATAAAGATAATGAAAAAAAATAAATCTAATCATCAATCAATGAATTTTGGATTCTGATTAGTTGATTTTGCTCTTCGAGTAAATCATTTTTTTCTTCTTCAATATCTTGTGAAATCAT
>OMPX01000167.1 GCA_900313115.1 uncultured bacterium | reverse complement strand
TTCTACCGATTGCCCAAATTTAAAGGCAACAGATTCTAAAAAAAAATGTTTTTATTTGAACAAGGCCTGCGGAGAATATTATGAAAAATGTGAAGATTATGAAGGAAAAAATAAAACTATATGTGAGAATCTAAAACCCATTAATTCTGGAAAAAATGGTTTTGATATCTCCAAAAATTGCACTTTTGATGATTCTTCTAAAATATGTAAAACAACAGATATAATGTGCGAGGAGTACATTTTAAAAGGTGCAGAAGATAATCGAACATGTTTTTTATTGGCAACATCTGATATTCATAAAAAATGTATATATGACTATGAAATAGGCAGTTGTAGAGAAGATTATCTATCATGTCAAGAATATAATGATTTAACTAATGTTCAAAAAAAGAAAGAAATATGCGAAAATATAACACTGGATGACGTAACTAAAAAATGCGTTTTTAAAGACAATGCATGTTCAATAACAAATAAAGAATGCTCGGATTATAAATCATATGAGCCCAAGGAAAATTGCACAGAAATATCCACAGTTTTAAGCGATCCTACTAAGAAAGCATGCAAATTTGATGGTTCAAAATGCATAGAAGATTATATCTCTTGTACAAGCTATAAAGGACAAGATAAAGAAACATGCGAATCAATCATGGTTAGTAATGGAAAATGTTTTTTAGAAAATGATATCGATTGTAAACAAAAGGAATTATCTTGCTCTGAAGCTAAAACTGAATCGGATTGTTGGTATGTAGCAAAAGCTGAAAATTCTAGAAAATTTTGTTTTTATTATGGTGACCAATGTATTGAAATGTATAGTGCTTGTGAAAATTATCTCGGATATTATAAGCAAGAATGTGAAGCTATTGTTACATTGAGAGGAACATCTTGCGTTTTTCAGTCTCCCAATTGTATATCAATTATTAAAAGTTGTTCAGAGGCAATAAATTATATCGATTGTTATGAAATTAATGTACTTAATGCACGTTATAATAATGACCCTACCAAGTCTAGACTTTCGGAACCGGCAAAAATGATATGTGATTATGATAGTACTAGTGGTTGTTTTGAAAATTATAAATATTGTAATGATTATACTGGAACCGATGCAGCTGTTTGTGAGAAAATAAAACCATATACTACAAAAACCAACCCTGATTCTACCACTGTTACTGGACCAGATTCTAGTTATAAGTGTGTTTATAATGAAAAAACTGGTTGTGGAAGACAACTTTTGAAATGCTCTGAGGCTAAAACTCGTTCTGCTTGTAGTGATATTTCCATACTTTTACAAGGAGCTAGTGATCCAAAAAAGTATTGTCTTTTTTTTAATGGAACATGCACTGAGCAATACTATGAATGCGGTGAATATAAAAAAAATGTTCAAAAAGAAATATGCCAAGCAATTATACCAAATAATTATAAAATGAAACATTGCCTTTATAAAGATGAAAACGATAAAATTTCTTGCGTGGAAGCAGACAATGTCTGCGAATCTTTTGATGTAGATAGATATAAATATGAATGCACTAAAAAAAGCCCTTTTTGTTCATATTCAGAAGGAATTTGTTCAACTGTAGCAAAAGCTTGCTCTGATATTGTATTCCCTTTAGAATTCGAAGGTGATAAAGCAGAAACTTGTTCAGATATTAAAGTTGAGAATGAAAATAAGATATGTTCATTGAGTTCAGATAAAACAAAATGCGAAGAAGTAGATAAGCCATCTGAGAAAGAAGAAACCCCAGCTTCCAGTAACTCAGGAACAACCCCTCAAAATAACCAAAATAGTGAGAGTCAAGAAGATTCTTCTGACTCTTCAAAACTATTGCAATTAAAAGGAATCAAATTGATTCTTACTCTTCTTAATCTATTAATCTAAATATTGTTAATATTTTATTCAAATAAGTTTAGTAATTATAAAAATTATTCTTTGGACTTATTTTAAGTTTAAAACTCATTAAATTATTTTTTCTGATTTTAATTATTATTTTTAATTATTAATTTTTAATTGTTTTATTTATTTTTTTGTTGTTTGGTGAAATCAATAATAATAATTTTTATTAATTTTTTATATTAATTAATAATTTTATAAATAATTAATTTTAACAATGGGGATTGGGGATTGGGGATTGGGGATTGGGGATTGGGGATTGGG
>OMPX01000062.1 GCA_900313115.1 uncultured bacterium | reverse complement strand
GACTTTCTCATTATGAAACATATACAGATGAGTGATTACGGAGAGTCGGAGCGCAGCGTGTCGGTGTTACTTAAAGACCGGCTGCAATCTTATCAACTTCCTATAATATTCATTATGTAAGAAAATTACTGTAAAATTGTAAATATATACTTTTTTATTTTTGTTTAAATTTTATTTCGTTTCAATATTTACCCCTAATATATTTTATGTACAAAAATAAATTATAAAATGTATTTATGTCAAGTTTACAAGAACAAACATAGATTTGAGAGATTTATAAGTTTAAAAAAACTTATAGAAATTGCTGAATATTTTAATGTTCCTGTTATTAAATTTTTTAAATAATTATATATGATGCAATTGTAATGCAAAAAATATTACCATTTCTATTGCAGCACGAACAAATAAGACAAAGTTTTAAAGCAAACAAAGTTTATTAAAAAATAGAAAAAATAATAACTTAAAACTTTATATTTCCGCTTAATATATGAATATGCAAATGAAAAACTTCTTGTCCGGCATCTTTTCCTGTATTTATAACCGTTCTGAATGATTTAATATTTTCCTGAACAGTTACTTTTTTTACAATTGACATAAGTTTTCCGATAAGTTCTGCACTACATTCATTCAAATCTTGAACGTGTTCTTTTGGCACAACTAATAAATGTATATCTGCTTTTGGATTAATATCTTTAAAAACAACAGCTGTTTCATCTTCATAAATAAATTCTGTTCCCAAATCACCATTTGAAATTTTACAAAAAATACAATCTTCCATATTTATATCCTCTAAAAATCTTCCGTAATGTGCATTACCCACATATTTTTGTTAAATTATAACATAAAATAAATAACTATTTACCGCACAAATCTCCGCTAATCAAGGAAATATTTTAAATTCGAATTCTTCCCGATTTATTGGATTTTAAACGGATACAAAACATTATATAACAAAACGAACTCCTAAAAAAGAGTTCGTTTTTGTATTTTGATTTCATATAATTTACTTATTTTATATTTTATGAGCAACCTGAGTAACCACAGTTAAGACAAATGAAACAACCTTCTGCCATTTCAATTTTATTACCGCATTCAGGACAAGTTATAGTTTTAACTTCACCAGTCGGATTATATTCCTCTGTGGCAACTGTTTCTTCTTTTACCTCAACAACAGGAGTTTCTTCAACCTTTTTTTCTTCTTTCTTTAAGTTCATAGGTTGGAAGGTTCTTGAATTGTTTCTGTAAACTGTTATACCTTTCAAGTGGCTCTTGTATGCCAAGATATAAGCTTCTTCAATATCTTCACGAGTTGCAGATTCAACAAAGTTGACTGTTTTAGAAACTGCGTTATCAGTGTGCAATTGGAAAGCTGCCTGCATTTTTACATGCCAGTAAGGTGTAACATCGTGAGCGGTAACAAAGATATGTTTAACTTCATCAGATATGCCGTCAACGTGTGCTACAGAACCGTCAACAGAAATTTTTCTCATTAAATCTTCCGAATAAAGTCCGTGAGAAACCATATAATCTTTGAAGATTGGGTTAACTTCCAACATTTCTGTGTTATCCATGATAAGTCTTGAGAATACAAGACCGAATAGAGGTTCAATACCGCCTGATGCACCTGCTATCATTGAAATTGTACCTGTTGGCGCAATACAAGTAGTAGTTGCGTTTCTGATACCATGTTCTTTAATTTGGGCATCTAATTCTTTCCATTGTTCATCGGAGATAATACCTGCTGATTTACCTTTATATTTTTCATATAAATAATTATCCTGATCATAGATACTACCTTCAAAATTCTTGAATTTACCTCTTTCTTTAGAGAGTTCAATTGATTCACATTTAGAGATGTAATCAATATATTCAATAACTTGTGCGCCTAATTTTGTACCCTCTTCTGATGCATAAGACAGACCTAATTTCATAAGCATATCAGCCCAACCCATAACACCTAAACCAATTTTACGGTTATTTGTAACCATTTCATCGATTTGAGGTAACGGGTAATTGTTGATAGCAATAACATTATCTAAGAATCTGATAGCAGTTCTGGTTGTTTCGCCTAACAAATCCCAATCAACAGTCCATTTACCGTTTTCTTCTTTAACCATTCTGTTAAGGTTGATAGAACCTAAGTTACATGCTTCAAACGGAAGTAAAGGAACTTCACCGCAAGGGTTAGTTGATTCAATAGCCCCGATTTTTGGAGTTGGGTTATCATAGTTCATAGTATCAATAAAGATAATCCCCGGTTCACCGTTTCTCCAAGCACCGTCAACAATCTTGTCAAATACCATTTTAGCACTGAGTTTTCCTACGGATTTTTTTGTATTTGGATGAATTAAATCGTAATCTTCACCTTTAAGATATGCATCCATAAATTTATCAGTAACTGCAACAGAAATGTTGAAATTGTTCAACTTTGTATTATCTGCTTTACAGTCGATAAATTCCAAAATATCAGGGTGGTCAACTCTCAAGATACCCATATTAGCACCACGACGAGTACCGCCTTGTTTTACTGCTTCGGTTGCAGCATTAAATACTTCCATAAATGAAACAGGACCTGATGAAACACCCATTGTAGATTTAACAACATCATTTTTTGGTCTTAATCTTGAGAATGAGAACCCTGTTCCGCCGCCTGATTTATGAATAAGGGCTGTATTTTTAACTGTTTCAAAAATTCCTTCCAATGAATCTTCAACAGGCAAAACAAAGCAAGCTGCTAATTGACCAAGCTCACGACCTGCATTCATCAGAGTTGGTGAGTTTGGCATGAAATAACAGTTTGTGATTGCATCATAAAATCTGTCAGCTAATTTATCTACATCACTTTGAGATTTTCCAAACTGCAAATCGCCTGATGCGATAGTATCAGCAACACGTCTGAACATATCAGCAGGACCTTCTATACATTTACCTGAAGCATCTCTCTTTAAATATCTTTTTTCCAACACTTTAATCGCATTTTCGGACAAGTGTATCTTCTTATCTTCTTTTAACACTAAATCTACCTCCCATAAATTGATTTGTAATAATTATTATAACTCAAATTAAAGGTTTTGACCTAATGTTAAGATTTTTTTTTACATTTAATATTCATTAATAAGTTTTAGTATGTTAAACAACTATGATATAATTTAGAAAAAAGGAGTTAAGAAAGTGGCAATAAAACCTTGGGTAGATTATTTTTTAGATTTGGCAAAAACATGTTCATCACGTTCAAACTGTATCAGAGCACAAGTTGGAGCAGTTATCGTAGGTGATGATAAAAAGATAAAAGCAACAGGCTATAACGGAACACCGTCAGGAGTAGAATCTTGTTATGAAAGAGGAAAATGTTACAGAATAGAAAATAACATTGAATCAGGAACAAGATATGAAACATGCCGTTCCATTCATGCCGAACAAAATGCTATTATTCAGGCAGGACAAGACAGATGCAAAGGTGCAACTATGTATATTTACGGTCATAATTTCATTTGCATTCTTTGCAAAAGATTTATCTGCCAATCAGGAATAAAAGACGTATATCTTAAAAAAGATGATAATTCTGAAATTCTTCATGTATCAGTTGAAGAATTAAAAAGAGAGTTAGAACAATAGGACAAATTTCTAAATGCCTTTTCGTTACAAATTACAGAAAATGCTTGATTATAGAGAACGGGAAAAAGAAAGACAAGAAGCCGTTGTAAATAAAGCACGACAAAAATTGCGCATGGCAGAAGAAAAAGTTGAGCAAAATAAAAAAGAAATTGCTCAGGTCACTGCTGCAAGAAAAAAGGCAGATTATTCACTATTAGAATATTATGACAAATATATTCATCATCTTTGGGATAAGGCTGAAACTCTTGAACAGGAAAGAAAAGAAGCGGAAGAAGAATTACAGATAGAAATTCAAAAACTTATTGAATGCGAACAAAAAGTAAAAGTTTTGGAAAAACATAAAGAAAAACAAAAAGAATTATATATAGAAGAAGAGAAAAAAGCTGAACTGAAAATGTTTTCTGAATTAGGGGTACAACGTCATTTTATCCGTTCAAGAGAAGAGGCGGAAGAAAGTCCGGAAGAGTTTGAAGATGATGAAATAGAGTAGATTTATTCAAAAAATCTGCTATAATAGACGTATGGAAAATTTGTCCGGTAAAAAACTATCCGTTGCCTTTTATTGGCACATGCATCAGCCTGTTTATGAATTAGGCGGGGTATTTTTGATGCCTTGGGCAAGACTGCACGCAGTCAAAGACTATCTTGATATGGTTAATATTCTTGAAAAATATCCAAGATTGAAACTTAATATCAATATTGTTCCGGCGCTTTTGGATGAGCTTATTCAATATACCGAACAAGGATTTCAAGATATTCACTCAAGTCTTACCGTTTCTAAAGTAGAAGACCTTGCCCCGAGTGAAAAAGAGTACATCCTGAATAATTTTTTTAATTCAAAATATGAAACAATGGTTTATAAATATCCTGCATATAGAAAATTATTCAAAAAGCGTTTTGCAAGCAATTCTGTTACAATAAACAATTTTAATGATCAGGAATTTTCTGATTTAATGGCTTTATTCAATTTGTCTTGGATAGATCCGACTCATTATGAAAAATATCCTGAACTTGCCCGACTTGCAAAAAAAGGGAAAAATTATACATATAAAGACAGAGTCAGAATTATAGAACTCCATAAAGAAATTATTAAAGAAATTATTCCAACCTACAAAAAATATATTGAACAAGGCAGAATAGAGCTGACAACAAGTCCTTATTATCATCCTATTATGCCTATACTTTGTGATTATGAAAATGCCGCAAAAAATTTACCAAACAGAGAAAATTTACCTGTTAATTTTGATTTCAACAAAGATGCACATCATCAGGTTAAATCAGCTATAAAAAGAATAGAGGAAGTTTTCGGGGTTAAACCGAAAGGTATTTGGGCTTCTGAATACTGTCTGACGGATAATGTTCTTAAACTGTTTGCAGAAGAAGGTATAAAATGGACTATTTCTGACGAATCAATTTTATCAAAAAGTATAAATTTTGAATTTGTAAGAGATTTCAAAGGTAACTTGGAAGACCCGTATTATCTTTTAAAAACATATTCTTATAACAATGAAGATTCTTCAATAGATGTCATTTTCAGAGATTTACATATTCCTAATCTTATCAATTTTGAATATAGCAATATAGATGCATCTTTGGCATCTGCTGATTTGTATAACAAAATAAAGTCTATCCAAAATAAACTGTTAGTTTCTCCTGATGACAATCATTTGTTAACCATAGCACTTGACGGAGAAAACTGCTGGGAAAATTATCCAAATGACGGGAATGATTTTCTAAATATGATATATTCAAAATTAGAAAATGATGAAAGTGTTGACACCGTTTTGATTAGTGATTATATCGCTATGGATCAAAACAAAAAAGTTTTAAGTAAAATATATCCGGGGTCATGGATAAATAAAGATTTTCATTTTTGGCTCGGAGATCCTGTCAAAAATCTTGCTTGGCAGTATCTTAACAATGTAAGCAATGATATAGAAAAAATTATCAAAGAAAATCCTAATCAAGCAAACTATAACAATGCAATGAGAGAATTATATATAGCAGAAGGCAGTGATTGGTTCTGGTGGTATGGTGAACCAAATAATTCCGGACAAGATAATGTATTTGATTTCTTATTTAGAGAACATTTAAAAAATATTTATAAATTTTTTGGAAAAGATTATCCTGAATATCTTGATAAATCAATTATTGAGGTAGCTTACGAAAATTCAGAAATTGAAAATATAAAAATGCCTCAGCACAATACAGGCTGGTTATATTCTGACAGTATTGATTTAATTGACGGACCTGTTTTTCAGGATAGCAAAATTTTTGATAATATAAACTACGGTTTTGATGAAAATAATATGTATTTTAAATTGGAATTAAATCCTAAATTTGAAGAAACTAACATCCAAAAACCAAAAATTCATCAATTCTTTATTTACACAAAAAATGCAAGTGTGAAACAACCTTGTTCAAATGTCAGAATCACAAATAAAACAGAAGCAATTTTTCCGTTATTAAAGGTAAAATATCATAATGAGGTTGCTATAACATTAGTAAATAATCAGATTTATCCTTCTTATTTATCAAAATCTTTACCTGACAATTTGTGGGCATTAGTAGATACTCAAGGGTTTAATATTAATCAGGGTGATAAAATTGATATTTGTGTTCCGTTTGATGATTTGGATATAGCACCGGGAGAAGAAATGGAATTTTTCTTCTTAATAGCAAACATTGGTTTACGCAACACCTTTATGCCTAAAGATACTCCATTAGTTATTAAACGACCTTTAAAATAAAAAAGATTGACTTTACAAATCTTGTTTGATTAGTCATAATACTAAATATAAAATTTATATGGAAAAAATAAATTGAACAAAAAATATTGGGTTGCATTATCATCAATAGAAGAGTTTGATTCAAAATTTATACTTGCTTTGTATGAATATTTTGGAGATGTTGAACGTATTTTTAACTGCGGAGTAAATGAACTTATTGAATTTAGTCAGCAGACTTCGGGTATGTATAAAAAGAAGCTTGATATATTCATTAAACAAAGAGATAAACTTAATATTGACAAAGTTTATAACTATGTTTTAGACAGAAATCTAAAAATAATAACATTTGATGATGAATCATATCCTTATATGTTAAAAAATATACCTGATCCCCCTGCTATTTTGTATTATAGAGGAGATTTCTCAATATGCAATTTAAAACGTACAATTGCCGTTGTCGGTTCAAGAAGAATGACAAGAAATGCAGGTGATGCACTAAAAAAAGTTATGTCCGGTTTAGGTGGAACTGATTTATGCATAGTTTCAGGGTTGGCAACAGGAATTGATACGTTAGCTCACAGAATAGCGCTTGATAACGGATTAAAAACAATTGGAGTAATTGGAGGTGGAATGGATAATCTTTATCCGTCATCCAACAAAGCTTTATTTGAAGAAATCATTAATGGTAATGGTGTTGTAATGAGCGAATGTTATCCTACATTTGAACCGTTACCTTTTAGATTTCCTCAAAGAAACAGAATTGTTTCAGGTTTGTCGTATGGGACATTGGTTGTTGAAGCTGCTTTAAAAAGCGGAGCTTTAATAACTGCTAATTTGACTTTAGAACAAGGAAGAGAGCTGATGTGTATTCCTGGGCTTATCACAAGCCCGAATACGGCAGGAATTTATAAAATGATAAAAACAGGTGCACATATTATTACTGAATCAGATGATATTTTAAATGCAATGAATTGGACTTTAAATAAACAAATTCCTCTCTTTGATAATTCATCAGAAAAAAAATCATATAATAATCTGTCAGAAGACGAAGAAAAAATAATGCAAACTTTAGAAATTGAACCAAAAAGTTTTGATGAAATTCAACAATCAACAAAAATAAGTATTAATGAATTACTTACGTACTTAACTACGATGGAATTAAACGGATATATAGAACAAACAATTGGCGACAGATATAAAAAAATTATTTAAAAATTTTATATTTAATTTGTTTCATGCCAAAATAAATTATTTTTTTTAAAATTGATACAAAAATTAACAATCATGCTAGCAAAAAATATTTATCTCATGTTATTATTAAAACATAGATTATCAATGGAATTGGGTGCATTTGTTACACTTAAAAAATGATTTATCAACCAAAATTTTTTAAAAATAAATGTTAACAATTCATAATAAAGAAAGAAAATCCAAATGGTTTACAGTACAATAAATTTAATAAAATTAAGATAGTTGACGGTGTGAAATGATGTTAGATACTTATGAATTAACAAATTACAATTTTTATTCAAGCCGATTAGATATGAATCTAATCTCAAGCATAGTTGAGTGCTTAAAAGAAATTTTAGCAGAGGATAAAAAGCAGGCACAACCATTATTTTTGCAAGTTAGAGACGGTTTTATAATGGATATTGCAAGAAAGGTTGTACAAGAAAAGAAAAAAACATTTCTTATTGGGATAACAGGGGAAAGTGCATCAGGTAAAACAGTTTTTGTAGATAATACTGTTCACGCCTGCGTAAAAGATAACAAAGACGGTATTTATACAGTAATCCGTCAGGATGATTATTACAAAGATACTTCCAAAGAGTTAGAAGATGCAGGAAGTTATGAAGAATTATTTAAAACAGGTTTTAGTTTTGATACCCCTGATGTAATTGACTTAGAATTAATGCGTGAACATTTATTGTGTTTAAAATCAGGTACTGCAATTATTTCACCAAAATATGATTTTAAAACTTGTGTATCTGATATCAATGGTGAAATTAAAAAACCTGCAAAAGTTATTTTGGCAGAAGGTTTGTATGTTTTAAACAGAGAAGTTCGTGATGTAATGGATGTTAAGGTTTACGTATTTACTCCGTTAAATGTTATAAAAGACAGATGGTATAAACGTGCTGAATCAAGAGGTAAAACAGGTAAAGCTGCTGATATGCAATATGCTGATGTTAATAAAACGGCTCAAATGTATATCAGACCTAATTATGAAATTGCAGATTGTATAATCAATGGTATGGTTACACAAGAATATATTCAAGAAATCACTGATAAGATTTTGACAAGATTATCAGAGATTTGCTAATAAAAGAGATAGTATAAATTTATGAATATAAAAAAGGAACTAATTTATTTAGTTCCTTTTTGATTTATAATAAATTTAGTGTTTATAGAAAGGAGAGTTCATTATGTGGGAAAAAGACCAAAACATAAATGAAGTTAGAGAGATTAGAACAAGAACAAATGTTTATTTTGGCTGTGGTGCTATAAATAAAATAGAAGACATTGCAAAAGATTTATCATCAAAAGGTGTTGATAAAGTGATAGTAATGTCAGGACGTAATGCATACAAATCTACAGGTGCGTGGGACGTTGTAGAAAAAGCTTTAAAATCAAATAATATTGGTTATATAAATTATGATAAAGTAACACCAAACCCAACGACTGATGCGATTGATGAAGCAACAAAAATGGCAAAAGATTTTGGCGCAAAAGGTGTTATCACAATAGGCGGCGGTTCTCCGACAGATGCAGGTAAATCTGTTGCGATATTGCTTGAATATCCTGACAAAACAGGGGCAGATTTATATGAATTTAAGTTTGTTGCACAAAAGGCTGTTCCTATTGTTGCAATTAACTTAACTCACGGCACAGGTTCTGAAACAAACAGATTTGCGGTTGCAACTATTTTAGAAAAAAATTATAAACCTGCAATCGCTTATGATTGTATTTATCCTACTTATGCAATTGATGATCCTGATTTAATGAAAGGATTATCTCCAAAGCAAACAAGATATGTATCAATTGATGCCGTAAACCACGTAATCGAAGCTGCAACATCAGCTGTTGCATCACCTTATACAACTACTCTTGCAAGAGAAGTAATTGAATTAGTCGGAAAATATCTTCCAAAAGCAATCGCTAATCCTGATGACAGAGAGGCAAGATATTTCTTATGTTATGCTGCAATGATGGGCGGTGTATGTTTTGATAACGGCTTATTACATTATACTCATGCACTTGAACACCCATTGAGCGCTATGAAACCTGATTTTTCACATGGTTTAGGTTTGGCTATTCTTTTACCTGCGGTTATTAAGAATATTTATCCTGCAAAAGCTCATACTTTAGCATATATTCTTGAACCGATTGTTAAAGGACTTAAACCTGAAGCATCAGATGCACAAAAAGCATCAGAAGGTGTTTATGAGTGGTTAAAATCAGTTGATGTTCCTAATAAGCTGAAAGATGAAGGTTTCTCTGAAGCTGATGTTGAAAAATTAACAGAACTTGCGTTTACAACTCCATCTTTAGACGGTTTGTTGAGCATAGCACCAACAAAAGCAACAAAAGAAGCAGTTGCAGCAATATATAGAGAATCTTTATAGATTTTTTTAATATTTTAAATACATTGCCGAAATTTATTTTTTGGCAATGTATTTAGTTATTTATATCATTTTTAAGTCATTGTTAAATATAGAAACTTAAACATTCTATATTCATACAACTTCACATAAATGAACAGGGGTAAATGTATAATTTAATATTTTGTTTGTATTATTTCTTTGACCGCAGGGGTAAATGTATAATTAAATGTTTTGTTTGTATTATTTTTTTGACAATGTAGTAAAAGTAAGAGTTAAAAATTAAAATTTTTGCACAGCGGAAATACCTCACCCATATTCGTAATCAACCTGTTACAACGAATATTACCCTCTCCTAAATTATAGGAGAGGGTAAAAATTTTCAACATAACGATTATATTTATTATGTACAAAATTTAACAATCTAATTACACGTTGTTGACTAAACTTATCTTAATAATAAGTTGACAGGAAACCATGTCTATTGTTGAATAGTGGGGTGAGGGTGTAATGTATAATTAGACATTAGCCGAGTTATATGACCTCACAAATATAGATAGCAAACCGTTATCGGGAATAAGTAAGGGTTCTTCGATAGAGTTGAACGGATTTGTTATTTCAGTAGTAGGTTGAGTGATTACTCAACATAAGTAAAAGGAGAAAATAATGCCTACAATTAACCAGTTAGTACGTCAAGAACGTAAAAAACTAACAGACAAAACAAAATCTCCTGCTTTGATGAATTGTCCTCAAAGACGTGGAGTATG
>OMPX01000179.1 GCA_900313115.1 uncultured bacterium | reverse complement strand
TCTAAAAGACGACTTTCATTGAATGAAACATAACATCTGCGGATTACTCCGAAAGGGTCGGCTTATACTTAAAGACCGACTGCACAAGAATGGGAATTAAATTTATATTTACCCCTAATATTCACTAGGTACTACTGTATTATTGTATATAATAACTGTATTTTATGCTCTCTCCATAATTTATAAAATTATTTATGTTTATTAGTGTGGAACATTGTTAATTTTTAGTTAATTTTATCCGATTTTCCTAAAAATAGATGCATAATAATAATGTAAGAAGAAAATATACAAGTAGTTAAATATAAGAGTAATATTTACCGACAGTATCCCTAAATATTATCCTTGAAGAAAGGAGTACATTATGAAATTTTTAATTAAAAAATCACCTGACGGATTTATTAAAACAGTAAACGACGAAATCAACACTATCCTGAACAGAAACTTTGATAGTTTATTCCCTGAATTTGTTTATAACGAGGACTACAAAGATATGGATAAGTTGTCTATGCCGGTTGAGCTTCATGAACATGATAATGAATATTGTGTTCAAGCGGAATTACCGGGGGTTAAAAAAGAAGATTTAGATATTGATATCGATAAAAATCATTTAACTATCAATGCTAAAAAAGAAGAAGAAAAAGAAGAAAAAGATTCGCATTACAAAAAATCAGAATTTAGATATGGAGAATTTTCAAGAACTATCTATTTCCCTGAAGATATTGATGTTGATAAAACAGATGCAAAACTTGAGCACGGTATCTTGAAAATATGTGCTCCTAAAAAAGAAACAGATAAAGAAAAGGTTAAAAAATTAGCTATAAAATAATTAAAACTTCATGCGGTACAAAAAGGACGAGAAATCGTCCTTTTTTTGTACTTATATTTACAATAGTTAATAAAACAAGCAATTTTTTTTACATAAAAAACTTTTTATAAATAAGTTTTGCAAAACACGAATGGAATTAAGTAAAAAAAAGGAGTTTATTATTATGTCAACAAAACCTATTGTTGCTCATACTGATAAGTATGATTTAAGAATTTATGAACAAAATGGGAAATATGTCGTATCACATTCTGTGAATAATGGAAATATTGGAGCAGGTATGTCAACATTTGACACACCGGAAGAAGCCAATGCATATTTACAATCATTAGGCGCAGATGAATCTGTATTTTTTGATACAGCAGAAAAAGGAGGTCTCCCCGGTGGTAAATACACGGAAACAATGGGAGATGTCGGTAAATTATTAACTCAAAACTCCATATTAGATTTATTAACAGACGGCGCATATTCAGATAAAGTAGGTGAAGTCTTTGAAAAAGGTTCAAGGATGTCATTGATAAATATATTGGAAAATGCAGATAATTTACCGGGGAGTGCATATACCGATGCGGTAAAAGATACTGCTGCCGCATTGACACAACATTCATTATTAAATTGGATAACAGACGGAAAATATTCCGAAAAAGTAAGTGAAGCAGCAGAACAAATTTCAAAATTTTCAGTCATTAATTTGGTATCAAATTGGCTGGGTTAAAATTTAAAAAGCGTGTGCATAGTATCCACGATAATAGTGGGTACTATGCTAATTTATTAGGATTAAGGGATTGTAACATTTTGTTTACAATCTTATTTTTATAGGCAATTTTTATTATGATTTTATTTTCGTATATATAAGTGTGTGTAATAGTATTTATGTGTGCGAAGGTAGGTTTTTATGACATGTATTCAACCAACAAGATGTAATCCGCATGTGATTGCGAAAAATAGTGAGTTAACTCCAAAAACAAGATCAGAATGTAAAAACAATCCTCAAGCGTTGAATAAGGCTTTATTGGCGCTTGCGACAATCGGTATGGCGACATTATCGAGTTGTATGAAAGACGGGTATATCGGTCCTGATTTTGAAGAAATAGAACCGGATACGGAAACAATTACTACTAATAAAACTTCAATTACTTCTATGAAGACTCCTGTCTCTGTAGAGGCAAAAGCTGATTCAATGTTTAGAGCGTTAGGTTTGCTTAACGATTCAAATTCTGTAAGAAATAAAAGATTATTTTATTCAAGAGATAATGAAGAAGTTCAGCACTGGATTAGAACAACTAATATTGATAACAATGCTATTTACGGGGCTGGCATGTCATTATTGCCAGATTGCTCAGCAGGTGAGATTTATTCCTTCAGAGCAAGTAGTGATGGTGATAACGGATTAAATGTGTCGAAAAGTTTCTCGGATGGAACAAGACAATATTTGAATTATGTCCAACAAGATGATAATTCAATTGTAGAATATGAAGTAGTTGGAAATGGATATAAACTTGAAAAATCAACATATAAAAAGCAAGATGACGGTTCAATTGTACGCACTTTCTCAAATGGCGAAACAATGAGATATTCTGATACGGAAAAGACTTATCCATATCCTACTCCTATCACTTTTGGGGCAGAAATTCAGGGCACTCAAAATGAAGGTGCGGAATCCGGTATCTAAATAATTTTAAATATAGAAGATTATTAAAAACCTTAACTTGTATAAAGTTAAGGTTTTTAGTTAGTTTATTTTTTATATTTTCATATTTTGTTACAAAATTATAAAATTTTGGCAATCATTGAATACAAAAAAACTTATAAATATTAAGAGTTGCATAAGTGGGCAATATTTTTATTAAGTAAAGGTAGGCATTTAATGATTAAAATTCAAACCAATTTAGTAAAAAATCAAGATTGCGTGAAACCAAAATCTAATAATTCATATAAGGAAAATGAAAAGATATCTAATAATCCAAAAGCATTAAACAATGCATTAAAAGCGTTAGCATTATTAGGATTATCAACAATTATGACAAGTTGTGCCATTAATACTGTAGATGAAGATTATCTTGAACAACAAAATCAAAATGAACAAAATATAGAAAATACCTCACAAACAACTTCGAATAATACTGATGAAAAATCATATCCTAAATTTGCGTATGAAAGGATGAATAATATTCTTAATACATTAGGCTTATTGCAAAATGGGCATACTTCAATAGCAGATGTAAAAACATTATGTTTTAAAGATGAAGAAGGGAATGCGCATTGGATTAAACCAAGAAGTGTTGATGAGCATACAGTATATGGCGAATGTTTAAATTTAACTCAGGATGATTCTGAAATTTCAAAATATTTCTTTATAGCAAAAAATGCTCCTGACGGTCGTATAAACGTAACTAAAACGTATCTTGACGGAAAAATCGAAACAGTAAGTTATAAATTGAATAATGATGGTTCTGTTACCGAATATGATGTGATTGATAAAAATTACCTGTTAGAAAAGGCAAACTACAATAAACAAGATGACGGTACTATACTAAAAACTAATTATGATGGTAAAACTGAGGTATATGGTCAAATAAGTAATGACATAGAATTTCCAACTCCAATTTAGGAAATTCAAATGTTGTAAAAAAGTGATGTTGTCCGAAAAAATAATTATATAAAATAAGTCATCTAAAATAATCTTGTGTTTTTATGTTAGCAGAGTTTGTCTTTGACATTTCTTATTTTTTTACACGCAAAAAGTTTTTTTACGTGTTTTAAGTTGTATAATAAATTTATATCAACTCAGTTAGAAAGGGTAATTATGGCACAAGAATATACAATTGATGAAATAAAGAAGTTAGGTAGAATAAGAGCAAATGAAGTTACACTTATAATAACGGCAGATGATCCAAATCCGACTATTTCGGTTGGGACTAATATTAGAAATATAACACTTTATTTAAAAGGTGAAGAATACAAAAGCGGGGAATATACTTATCAAAAAGATGGTAGGGATTTAAAAATAATAACTATTGAAAGTTCAAACTCTAATGAAGAAACAAATAAAAGCCAAGAAATTACTCTAAAAAATTATTTTAAATC
>OMPX01000021.1 GCA_900313115.1 uncultured bacterium | reverse complement strand
GTCATGTAAATCAATCAAATGATAATGCATTGCAATCTCAAGATTGATTAGGGCAATATTATAGTTATATATAGCATCAACATAACCTTCCATTGCTTCATTGTATGAATTTCTTGCATAAAGAAGCTCCAGTTGATCCATTTGACTCTGTTTATATCTTGAAACCGTTAAATCTAAATTTTCTCCGGCATTCTTCAGTTGTTCTTTCGCAACAGGAATTTGTGCTTTTGTTTTATTAACAGTATTTAGTGCTTTTCTTACAGTAAAATATAAATCTTCTTTATATTTATCAATCTCTGTTTGAGCCAAGCTAACCTGCGCATAACCGCCTTTCAAACTGTGTTTAAATTCCATTGCATTCAAAGAAGATGATATGTTTACCCCCAATGTTAAATCGTTATTGCTGTATTTGTTAGTATTAACAAAATTATACCCAACATTTGCATTTAATTCGGGATAATATGTCCGTTTAATCACTAACAAGGATTGTTCCATTGCATCTTTTGTTGCTTCCAGCACTTTCAAATCAGGACTGTTTTTGTACGCAAGCTCAACTGCTTGTTCGTAAGTAAAATTTGGATGAATTGTTTCACTCTTGGTTGTTTTTATTTTTAATTTTTTATTTGTGTTTGACACTAATTTGAATGGTGAACACTCCTGCTTATATGTATCATCAAAAGAATTTGTCTTTGCAATATCATAGTTAGGCGCATTCAAAAAATACATTGAATTATTTAAATTTTCTTTTGCATTTGCTAAAACATCAACCGCTTCAAGAATCTCTTTTTGAATTTTAAATTTTTGAGTTTTAGCATTTATTAAATCAACCTGATTTGCACGTCCTTGAGAAATCATATTATTGATATCAGAAATAAGTTTTTCATTTATATCATAATTTATTTTTTTTGCTTCAAGAATTGCCTGTGCTCTCAGCACATCATAATATCTCGTCTTAATATCAAAAACGGTTGAGCATACACTGTCCATAAATTCATATTCAGCACCAATTTGGAAAAACTTCTCCATCTTAATTCTTGCACTTGTGCGTCCGAAATCCCAAATCATCTTATTTAGCGCTACGCCTACATTTGGAAGTTCTCTATAAACAGATTCAAGATGCTTGTTATTAGAATTGTTTATTTGACCGTATCCGACTCCTGCACTAAGAGTAGGGAAATAAACCGATTTTGCAATCCCGACATTGCTTTTTGCAATATCCAGTTCATACTTATGCTTTTTAATCACCGGACTGTTTTTTAAACCGATTGATATGCAATCCTGAATCGTTAATTGAGTACCGTCTTTAATTTCTTTCGGTAATGACGAACCTTCATGACAAGTACAGCAATCACAGTGATGCCCTTCATGTCCAAAACTGATTGGTGTCATCAAGGCGCAATAAAAAACAATAAAAATTATTGCTGCTATAAATCGGTTTTTGTGCATAATCTAATAGTCCCTACTGAATATGGTATAACTTAATAATTTTCTGACAATATATTACAACAAATGCAAACCATTTGCAATAAGGATTATTAATAAATAATAATATTCTTACACAAGACCTTCTTTTACGGCTTTAACCGCAGCCTGCACTCTGTCATTCACACACATTTTTTGCAATATTGAACAGACATGTGCTTTTGCTGTATGTACACTCACTATCAGCTCTTTTGCAATTTCTGTATTACTTTTTCCTGCGACAAGATGTTTCAGAACTTCCTGTTCACGCTCAGTCAAAGGTATTTTATTTTCATTATCGCTATTATCACTTGATAGTTTAAAGTTTTCCTGTTTTGGAAAAGCTTTTAATACCTTTTTACCAATTTCAGCATCTAACCAACAAACTCCACTATAAACATCTCTTATCACATCCGCTAACTTAATCGGATCAATATCTTTCAAGCAATAACCTGTTGCACCTGATAATAGTGTTGCAATTACTTCTTCTTCTCTGTCGTGCGAAGTCAGTGCTATGACTTTTATGTCGCTATTCATTTCTTCTATTTTAGTGATAGCTTCTATTCCGTTCATCCCCGGTAGCCCTAAATCCATTAAAACAACATCAGGTTGATATTTCTTGATTAAATTAAGACCATCTACAGCATTATCTGTTTCAGCAACAACATTAATATCCTTGTTTTCGTTTAAAGCACAACGCAAGCCTACTCTTGTCAATTTAAAATCTTCAACAATAATTACTTTAATTTCCTGTGTCTTTACTGCCATCTTCAAATCTCCTATAATTTATTATGTTTTGATTAGATTATAAAACTTGAAAACTGATTTAAAATTAGCCACATTGGTAATATAAAATTGAATTTGAAATAAAAATATAAAAATTTGTTACAAAAACTTTACAAATAGCAAATTTTTTGAAAACAGTTACTTAGTAAATATATGTATGTGTGTATTTAGATAAGGTGTTTCATTTTGACATTAGGTTTTGCAGATCCAATCAGATATGCAGTATTCGGTATAATGAATACAGAAAAAGCAAACAACTCTCTTCGTGTTGACAGAAAAGAGAGAGGATTGGTTGCCATACTTCAGGCAAAAAATGCTGCAAGTGACATATTAGACTTATCTAAAACAAGAACGGGAACAGTAGCAGAAGGATTACAAGGAGTATCAAACGGGATTCATGCAGCCCGTGAGGGCAGCAAAGCTTTTGATATAATATGCAAAAGCGTGAATTATGTATCAAAGTTGGTTAACCCGATACTTATAGGGGCAAGTATTGTTCGTGCGTGGAATGATGAAGATAAAAAGTCCGCAGCTCTGAGAGAAGGAGGAGCTATGACCTTTATGCTTGGCGGAGAATGGGCTTATAAACGTCTTTTTGGACTTGGAGGATACAAGGCTTGTTATAAAAACTTTAAACTGACGGATATGGCAGTAAAAGGTGCAAAAAACTTAATTAAGTCAAATAAATTCTTGAGCAAATTGCCTGCGGGTAAATTGATAACTCTCATAAAAGCCCTCGGCTTTATTGCAGTTTCTTGCGGTATGTTTGAATTGGGAAGCAGAACAGGTCAGGCAGTTGCAAACAAAACAACGGCAAAGACTTTTGCTGAAAACAAAAACAAGCCCGAATACATAAAAACTTTACAAAAAGAATACAGACAAACTGCTTAATACTTTTCACTAATAATATTTTTATTTTATAATATTATAGTATTAGTTAGGGATATTTGGAGAGCAAATGAATATAGATATAGATAAACTGCTTGGTTACGCTAAAGGATTGGCTGATGCTAAAATTTTAGTTGTTGGTGATTTAGCATTAGATGAAATGGTCTATGGTGATACTGAAAGGATATCAAGAGAAGCTCCCGTTTTAATATTGAGGCATACTCACACAAACTTGATACTTGGGGCAGCATCAAACGCAGCACATAACGTCGCAACAATAAACGGAGGCAAGGTTGGAGTTGTCGGTATTGTCGGGGATGATTATCAGGCAAATGATTTAAGAAGTGCATTTGAAAGAGCAGGAGTTGACTGTTCTTATCTTATTGTTGATAATACAAGACCAACTGTTACAAAAACAAGAATATCAGGTTCTTGTTTTCAGTCTATCACTCAGCAAATTGTCAGAATAGACAGACAATCTTCAGAACCAATATCAAGTGAGGTTGAAGATAAAATTGTTTCTCAGTTAGATAAGGCTATTCCAAACTACGATGCAGTAATTTTATCAGATTATCATATTGGAACTTTAACTGATAAAGTAATTAAAAAGACAATAGACTTATGCACAAAATTGGGTAAAAAAGTTATTGTTGACGGTCAAAAAGACTTGCAAAGGTATAAGGGTGCGACTTCTATGACACCAAATCTTCCTGACACACAAAAACACGTAGGTTTTTTTATAAAAACAAAAGAAGATATGCATAAAGCAGGTAATTGTTTGTTAAAAGATATGGATTCAGAATTTGTATTGATTACTTGCGGTGAAGAGGGTATGGCATTGGTAATGAAAAACGGTACAATGGTTCGTATCCCTGTGTTCAATAAGTCAAAAGTGTTTGATGTGACAGGTGCAGGCGATACTGTTACTGCGTTATACGGACTCGCTTTGGCAAGTGGAGCTGAACCTGTTTATGCAGCCATTTTAGGGAATATTGCAGCAGGTATTGTTATTAAGCAATTTGGATGTGCTACTACTACAATTGATGAATTAGTTGATTTTATTCAGCAAAACAGACGTAAATTAGAAAAAATTGAATTGGGAGTTTATAATGAATAAGAAAATTATTGATATTATTATAGTCGTTGGTTTGATATTGGTTATCGGTGTTGGTATTATTACCGCAAAGGGGATGAGATCAACAGCTTCTAAACAAATCGAATCAAAGTCAAAAATTGAGTTTGAAGTATTTCTTAGAAGTGTAACAATTTCAACAAAGGATTGTCCTGTTAAAGTAGGCGACAAGACTTTTATCAGTATAAGAAATGTTCCTTATAGCGATTTAGATGTTATTGATGTTAAATACGTCCCTAAAAAGGTAACTTTACCGGCAAAAAATGCTCAGGGATATGTTGTAGTTGATGATGCAGGATTTCTCGATACTTATGATATTATCGTAAAAGTTAAAGACGAAGCCTTTATTACAAAAGACGGAGCAGTAGTTGGGGGGAATAAGATAAAGATAGGGTTACCTATTACTTTAGAGGGTAAAACATATAAATTCACAGGCTCTGTATCAAATATAGAAATAAAAGAAGAGTGTAAATAATGGCAATAAACAAGATATTAGAATTTATTCATAAACATACAAATGTGATTTATGAAAACAGTTTGATATTGCAAAATATAGACAAGTTCATATTGTGTTTTATTTTGCTGACGTTTATTTTATCAACTTTTGTGAGTTCTGATATGATTGGCTATTTTGCAATATGTACTGCAGGTCTTACTGTAGTGAGAATATTATTTACCCCCAAAGACAGTTTTAAACTTGAAACATTTGAATTATTTTTATTGGCATATTTTATGTTGGTGTTAGTAAGTGTTGCAGGCTCTTCACTTTTGAATTTGAGCTTAAAGGGGTTTATGAAAACACTTATTTACCTGACTTTTTATATCTCGGTAGTTCATCATTTAAAATATAATAAAAAGAGTATTATACCGATTTTGATTACTATTTCGGGGTGTGTAACCTTCGAGTCATTATTAGGATTAACACAAAGTTTTGCAAAAGTAGATGAGATATCAGGGTGGCAAGATGTTTCAAATCTGAATCCTGAAGAGGTTATTACAAGAGTTTACGGAACATTAAAACCTCTTAATCCTAATCTTTTGGGTGGCTATTTTGTTATGACAATTCCTGCACTTATAGGTTTGTTTGGATATTATTTGAATAAAAAACAGTATTTGATTTCATCCATATCTGCGTTGTGTTCGGTTTTGGCTTGTGTTGTTTTATTTTTGACAGGTTGTAGAGGTGCATATATAGGATTGTTTTCTGTTTTATGTGTGACATTTGCAGTATCGTTAAAAATTTTCTGGGCAAAATATAAAAAGTTATTTATGACAGTTGCAGGTATTGTATCTGCAATAGGTATGTTTGCGCTTATGGCAGTTACACCGTTAAGAGTGCGAATTTTTTCAATTTTTTCTATGCGAAACGACAGCTCAAATTCTTTCAGATTCAATGTATATAAATCATCGTTTCAGATGTTTAAAGATAATTGGCTTGTAGGTATTGGGCAGGGTAATCAGAATTTCAGAGAAGTATATGGTCTGTATATGAAAACAGGCTTTGATGCTTTGAGTGCGTACAATATTTACCTTGAAACAGCGGTTGAAAGCGGGATTTTTGCATTGATAGCATTTGTAGGTTTCTTGCTGAAATTGTTATATGACGGAATTAAATCTATTTTAAAAACAGATAATATAGAAGATATTATTCTTATAACAATTCCTGTTTTAACCATAGTCGGTACAATGGTTCACGGCATGGTAGATACGGTATTTTTTAGACCACAGTTGCAAATAGTATTCTGGACAATGTGTGCGATACTTTCAAACAGATTATATGCGAATGATTAATATATTACTTTTTTCATGATAAAATTATAAAAAACGGAGAAAAAAATGATTACAGTAAAAGACGTAGAACATGTTGCAAAACTTGCAAGATTAGAACTTACAGAAGAAGAAAAAGAAAAATATGCCGGTCAGTTAGGCGATGTTCTTAAATATGTAGAACAAATGAATGAAGTGGATACATCTAATGTTGTTCCAATGGCTCACGCAATGGACTTTGTTAATGTGATGAGAGAAGATACTGTCAAATATGAACAGACAAAAGAAGAGCTTATGGCAAATGCGCCTGACGAAGAGGACGGTTTCTTTAAAGTCCCAAAAATCAATTAAGAATGTCAAATGTAAAAGGGATTTTATCCCTTTTTTAGTTTAGTGGAGAGTGTGTTATGACAAAATTTATATTTATAACAGGTGGTGTTGTTAGTTCACTTGGAAAAGGTATCATTGGAGCATCTTTAGGTAAATTGTTACGTTCAAAAGGTTACAGTGTAGCTATCCAAAAATTTGATCCATATATAAATGTTGACCCGGGGACAATGAGTCCGTTCCAACACGGGGAAGTGTTCGTTACAGATGATGGTGCTGAAACAGATTTGGACTTAGGTCACTATGAAAGATTTATTGATGCAAACTTTAGCCAGTTAAGTAACGTCACATCAGGCAGTGTTTACCAAACTGTTATAAATAAAGAACGCAGAGGTGATTATCTTGGCGCAACCGTTCAGACAATTCCTCATATTACAAATGAAATAAAATCAAGAATTTTGAAAGCACAAAAACAGTTTAAAACAGATTTTCATATCATAGAAATCGGTGGTACAATTGGTGACATTGAAGGTTTACCATTTATTGAAGCAATCAGACAGTTTAAAACAGAAGTTGGCTATGGCAATGCTATCAATATTCACTGTACCTTGTTACCATATTTGCCAACATCAGGCGAACTAAAAACAAAACCATCGCAACACAGTGTTAATGTTTTAAGAAGTTATGGACTTCAACCTGAAATCTTGGTATGTCGTACATCAAAACCTATTCCGAAAACCGAAAAAGAAAAGCTTGCGTTGTTCTGTTCGGTAGCAAACGATGCCGTTATCGAATGTCGTGATATGAAGAGTATTTATGAAGTTCCGTTAGCTCTTGATGAACAAAACTTTGCAGAGGTTGTTCTTCACAGATTGCAAACTCAGGATAAAAAATCACATCTTGAGTCTTGGAAAGAATTGGTTGATAAAATCAGAAATCCTAAAATGACTGTAAAAATTGCAATTGCAGGTAAATATACAAAACTTTCAGATGCATATATTTCTGTTGTAGAATCACTAAAACACGCAGGATACAAAGATGAAGCAAAGGTTGAAATCAAATGGATAAATTCTGAAGAATGCACCGATGATAAAAAATGCAAAGAGTTATTCAAAGATGTCCACGGGCTAGTTGTTCCGGGTGGATTTGGTGTAAGAGGAATTGAAGGTAAACTCAATGCGATTAAATATGCAAGAGTAAATAATCTTCCGTTTCTTGGCATCTGTTTAGGTATGCAATGCGCAGTAATTGAATATGCAAGAAATGTTGTCGGGCTAAAAGATGCAAACTCAAAAGAGTTTGATGAAGGATGTTCAAATCCTGTAATTGACCTTATGACAGAACAAAAAAGTGTAAAAGGTTACGGCGGAACTATGAGATTGGGTGCTTACGATTGTGTAATTAAAAGCGGTTCTGTTGCCCACAATGCGTACGGTACTACAAAAATTTCCGAACGTCACAGACACAGATATGAAGTTAATAATGAATATATAGATAGAATTAAAGATGCAGGCTTGGTATTCTCGGGAATGTCTCCTGACGGAATGTTGGCAGAAATGGTTGAATTGCCTGACAATGATTGGTTTGTTGCTGCACAATTCCACCCTGAGTTTAAATCAAGACCTGAAAGACCGCATCCGTTATTCCAAGGGTTGATTGATGCTGCGGTTAAGAGGGTAGGATAATTATGGATAGTTTAAAAATATTTTTGGATAAAGATATTAATACGGAACTTATTAAATCAAAGAAGATTGCCGTTATTGGTTTTGGCTCACAAGGATACGGACAGTCTATGAATCTTAAAGACAGCGGTTGCGATGTTGTTTTGGGTTTGAGATTGGGTGGAAAATCCGACATAAAAGCAAAAGACTACGGCTTTAAAACAATGACAATAGAAGATGCCGTTAAGTATGCAGATATAGTACAAATTTTGATTCCTGATGAGTTACAGGCAAAAGTTTACGAAGAACAAATTAAGCCAAATATGAGAGCAGGTCAATATCTTATGTTCTCTCACGGATTTAATATTCATTTTAAAAAAATTGTTCCTCCTGAGGGGGTAAATGTTATTATGGTTGCACCAAAAGGTCCTGGGCATACGGTAAGAAGTGAATATGTTCAGGGGAAAGGTGTTCCTTCACTCGTAGCAGTAGAACAAGATCCGTCAGGTGACAGCTTAGAAGTTGCACTTTCTTATGCTTCTGCAATCGGGGCAGGTAGAGCAGGTATTATTGAAACAACATTCAGAGAAGAAACTGAAACTGATTTGTTCGGAGAACAAACAGTAATCTGTGGAGGTGTGTCAGCCATTATAAAAGCAGGATTTGAAGTTTTGGTTGAGGCAGGTTATTCACCTTATATGGCTTATTTTGAAGTGTGTCACGAAATGAAGCTCATTGTGGATTTAATCAATCAAGGCGGTATCGGAGATATGTATTATTCTATTTCAAATACTGCTGAGTACGGGGATATGACAAGAGGACCTAAGGTCGTTGGAGAATCTTCAAAAGATGCAATGAGGAAAATTTTAAAAGATATTCAGTCAGGTGCATTTGCTGAAGAATTTTTGAATGATATCAATGGTGACAGAAAAGTTTTCAATAAACTTAGAGAAGAAAATAAAAACTTATTGATTGAAAAAATTGGTAAAGAAATCAGAAATTCTTTTAAATGGAATAATGATAACAGAATTATAGACAGAGAAAGAAATTAGAGGTAAATACATGTTTAGTACAACAGTAATATACGAAGTTTTATCATACAGTGTAGGAGATACAAAAGCCGGCACAAAAATGGGTAAACTCCAACTAAAAAATACAGAAGACGAAACAACTCTTAATTGTATTCTTTGGGAAGAAACTCTTAACAGGTTGGATGTAAAACTGTTTAGAGTCGGGAATCTTGTTAGAATTGTTTCAGCCTCTTTTAATGAAAGATTTAACAACTGTTTAATATCTTCTCTTGAACTCGTTAAGGAAGCTAAAATGGGATTAACGGAGGAAGAACGAGAAGAAATTTATAATAAAATAATCGAACACTTAGAACAAATAAAAGATGATGAGTTGAGATTATTCGTAATAGGATATTTTGCTGAGCATAAAGATAAGATTAAAGTCTCACCTGCTGCAAAATCAATGCATCATAACTTTATTGGCGGATTATTGGTACATACTCTTGAATGTATAGAATTAGCAAAACTTGTTATAAAACAATCTTTCCAAAGAATGAATGAAGATAACGCAATCGCAGCATGCGCACTTCATGATATCGGTAAAATATATGAATACACCATCGATGAAGAAAATGGTTTGATTGATTATGATGAAGAATTTAAAAAAGAGTGGTTTAGTCATACACAGTATGCATATTCGTTATGTATGACAAAAGGATTTAAGAAAGTTGCAAAAATGATTGCAGCTCACCACGGACGTGCAGAATGGGGCGCTATTCTTGATTTGAACGAAAAAGATTTAGAAAACTATGTCTATTTTGTTCATCACATAGATGATTTGTCTGCAAAATTCGGTAAAATAAGTGCAGGCATGCTCTAAGTCTTAAATTTTTATTTTTTGGTATAATATACCAATAGAGGAGATGTGAATTGAAAGTCAGTGTAAAAGTGCCGGCTACATCGGCAAATATAGGACCGGGATTTGATTGTTTAGGTATAGCATTACCTATATACAATATTGTTACTATAGATGAAACGGTTCTTCCGGGAACAGGCGTTGAGATTAATATTTTGTCTGAGGAAGAAGATGTTGATCAGTTAATAATTGACCATATTCCAAAAGATGAAAACAGCGTTGTTTATAAAGCTGTTGAAATGCTTTACAACTCAATCGGTCAAACACCTTCCGAATTAAAGATAAATATTCAGACATCTATTCCTGTAACAAGAGGTTTAGGTAGTTCTGCCGCAGTAATTGTCGGAGCTTTGATTGCGGCAAACAAATTATTGGGAAATCCTGCGGATGAATCTGCACTGCTTTCAATTGCGACAGAAGTAGAAGGACACCCCGATAATGTCACACCTGCCGTTGTTGGCGGACTTGTATTATCTTCATTAGAAAATGATGGGAGTATTATCTACAGAAAATTACATTGGCCTGAAGAATGGGCTATTACTGTTTGTATTCCTGATGTTGAATTAGCAACGGAAATTTCTCGTTCGGTTATTCCAAAAGAAGTTCCTATTGAAGATGCGGTGTTTAATTTAAAAAGAATGGGCATGTTTGTTAAAGCTCTTGAAGATGAAGATTCAGAGTTGATGAAAGTAGCATTAACTGACAAATTACATCAGCCATACAGAGAAAAGCTTGTTCCGGGACTTAAAGAATTAACACAGGCATTTAAGCATGAAGATGATGTGCTCGGTTGTGTATTGAGTGGTGCGGGTTCTTCAATGTTAATTATTTCAAAACATAATGTGGTTGATAAAGTTCAATCAGTTACCCAAGAAGTTATGGATAATTTAAACGTAAGAGCTGATATAAGAACACTAAAGATTGAAGAAAACGGTGCAACTATATTAGAAGATTAGTATATATTTATCACTACGTGTAATTTTACCCCGTTATATTGAGTTTTATGTATTGAAAATTTATTATTGGAATTTAAATTTTAAAATAAACTATTTGTATGATTTATATTCAAAAATGTTAAAGAATAAAAATTTAGTTTCGTCAAGACTATAGTACCCATTTTAAATTGGAGCTTATAATGTCCGAACAAGCTATATTACCCCAAAATAGTGTTAGTGAGCAACTGAGCCCATTAGATATGGCAAGAATTGCTCATCAGAAATATATTGTGAAACAACAAAGTACAGATTTAGAAAATGCCATCGGCTACTATATTGAAGCTATCAGAAGTAATTCACAGGTTGCTGAGCCATATTACAGACTGGCAAGTTTGATGTATGAAAAAGGGCAGATATCCTTGGATTCTGCAATTGAACAATGCAAGACTGCTGTGACTCTTGAACCTGATAATGTGAATGCGCATATTTACACAGGTTATTTTTTATCTATGTCAGAAGATTACAAATCGGCTCAAGAAGAATTTAGCTATGCCATCAAAGCAGGGCACATAAATTCGGCACGCCCAAGACTATTTCTTTCGAGATTGATTAAACGAGAAATTGATCTTGAAGGTGCATCTTTTAGCAGATTAGTTAAATATATTTATTATTTATTGTCGGGCAGTATGCTCCTCGTATGTGATAAAGCTGCTATCAGAATGATGATTGAAACAATTAGTGATAATTTGTCTGTTTTTTCATATAAAACTTTTGGTGAAACTTGTGAAAAAGCAAAAATGTATTCAACAGCATACAAAGCTTATTCTGAAGGAAT
The DNA here is from genome assembly GCA_900313115.1 of uncultured bacterium. GTDB lineage: Bacteria > Cyanobacteriota > Vampirovibrionia > Gastranaerophilales > Gastranaerophilaceae > UBA2883. The sequence goes on along the minus strand of OMPX01000021.1, from coordinate 478 downwards.
GAATAAAACAGAGCATGGAGATATATTCTATAAAAAAATGGGAGATTTATCCATGTCACAACAAGATTTATTATCAGGCTTGGAATGCTACAAAAAAGCATTGAGAGTGACTCCTGATAATAGAGAAGTTTTGTTAAAATTAGCAACTCTTATACAAACGTCTTTTCCTGAAAGAATTGATGAGGCAATAGATTATTATAATCGTTTGTTAGAATTTAATGTTGATAATGACAAGATATATTACCAATTAGGTCATTTATACTTAAGAAAAGATGACAGATTAAATGCGGTTCAAGCCTTTAAATTGGCTCTTGGATACAATGAAAACAATCCGTACTATAACAATTCATTAGCTTATGCATACGTAAGAATTGAATTATATGATGATGCTATTGAATATTATCAAAAAGCGATTAAGCTAAACCCTGATGCAAAGTGGACTTCTATCGTTTGTCACGCATTAGGCGCAGTATACGGC
>OMPX01000025.1 GCA_900313115.1 uncultured bacterium | reverse complement strand
TTATGTTACTCCATACAACAGAACAAGAGCGAATTATACAAAAATTGATAACTACTCCACAAGAGGAAATTACAACCCATACACAGGCAGAAGTGGTAATGTAAACCCATATAGTTATTCAAATACATACAGGACAAACTATTCTACAAGACGTAGAAGTTATTAAATATTAATACCTCAATCTTGCGTCAGAGTTTAGTTTTAGTGTAAATGTTGTTTTGGCAGGTACAACAAGATTTCCGCCTTTGCCTAATAGTGCTGTTACAGGTGATGAAATTGTGCTTGCCCCTGCTAAAATACACCCTCCGATATATGGAAACGGTGCAATAATTACACCTGCCCCCTTATTTGCTAACTGATGAGAAGTCTTTGACCATTGTTTAAACTTGTTTTGTCCCCATTTTGCTTTTTTGCAAACAGTTTTGCAATATGTATGCTGACCTTTTAAGTTGCTGAAGTATACTCTTTCATTTTTTAATCTGTAGATTCTTCCGTCAAGTTGCTGATTATAACCGTTGATATTTGCAGATACAATCTTCAACCCTACCAAACCACCGTTACAAGTCATTTGTGGTCTGTGTGAATCTTCCACTCTTGCAACAAATTTTGTTCCTTTTGGTATTTTGAAATATGGAGTGTACAAATCTTGTGTTGATGTGAACACAACAGCTTGACCTTCAACTAAAGAATCCGCTATTCTTGATTGGTTTATAGCTCTGATTTGAGTACCTTTTGACAAAATGGCAGTGCGGTAGCTAACCGTTTTGACAGGTTTTGTTGTTCTTGTCTGTGCAGTTCTTGTTCTTGAAGATTTTGATTTAACTACTGATTCATCAATTATCAAATCTCCGACCTTGATATCAGTACAAGGTATAAATGCTTCTGAATTAGGCATTCTACCGCTGTATTGATGATTTATCGGGGATGATGTTGAGCTGTTTGCCTTGGAAGGCAAATTCGGAACTTTTGGTAAATCTTGTTTTATAACAGGTTTTGGTTCAACTATTTTTTCTTCCGATTTAGTGTCAACAATTGTTTGTTCTTTTACAACACTATTGACAGGCTGAGTATCTTTTTTTTCAACCTTAATAGTCTTTACCTGAGCAGATTGAGTCTGAACAGGTTTTTGAACGGTTGTCGCCTGCTGTTTGGAATAGTTTTTCCTCTGCGCATCGTTGACAGTGGAATCTAAATCCAGTGCAAAACATGGCATAACAAATAACAAACTTATAACAGATAAAATTAAAAATTTTTTAAAATTATTTTCCATTTTCAATTTTCCATTTTCAATTTGCTAAGTATTCATTTATTGCTTTAGCAGCTTTTTTGCCTGCTCCCATAGCATTGATGGCATTAGAAGTTCCGACAGGTGCAACGTCGCCGCCTGCAAAGATTTTTGGTATGGAAGTTTCTCTTGTTTCTTCATTAACCACAAAATAACCTCTTCTGTCTGTTTCAAAATCAATTCCGTCATCGTGAGCAGAAGATTGAATAATAGGGTTAGGACCTGTACCTAAAGCAACAATTACTGTATCAACATCAAGCACGACGTATTCTCCTGTCCCGACAGGTTTTTGTCTGCCTGATTCATCAGGTTCTCCTAATTCACATATTTCAAATTTCATCCCGTCAACATAACCTTCTTTGTCAAGGATTTCAACAGGTGCGTGTAAGAATTTGAATACAACACCTTCTTCTTTTGCGTGTCTGATTTCTTCTAAACGTGCAGGAAGTTCTTTTTCAGTTCTTCTGTATGCGATATAAACTTCTTCAAAACCTACACGGACTGCAGTTCTTGCCGCATCCATTGCAACATTACCACCGCCGATAACTGCAACTTTTTTACCGACTTTTAAAGGTGTTGCGGTTTTTTCGTCATTTGCCCCCATAAGGTTTACACGTGTCAAAAATTCGTTTGCAGAGAATACTCCGTTTAAGTTTTCTCCTTTAATATGCATCATTTTTGGAAGTCCTGCGCCCGAGCAAATAAATATTGCATCAAATCCGTCTTGTTGGAGTTGTTTAAGTGTAACAGATTTCCCGACAATAACATTTTTGTGGAACTCAACACCCATCTTTTTAAGGTTATTGATTTCTTTATCTAAAACAGTTCTTGGTAAACGGAAAGGTGGGATACCGTATCTCAAAACACCGCCCAGCTTGTGCAAAGCTTCAAATACAACGACTTCGTGTCCTGCTTTTCTTAAATCGGCAGCGGCAGTAATACCTGCGCAACCCGAACCGATAACCGCAACTTTTTTGCCTGACGGTTTGATTTCAACTTCTGCTGCATTAGTGTTATCTCCGACATATCTTTCTAATGCACCGATTGCAACAGATTCTCCTCTTATACCTAATACACAGTTGCCTTCGCACTGTCTTTCCTGTGGGCAAACACGTCCGCAAACCGATGGAAGCATACTTGTTTTTCTGATTATCTCTCCTGCTTTATCAAGGTTTCCTGCCTTGACTTCCTGTATAAAATCAGGAATTTGAATATTAACAGGACAGCCTTTTACACAACGCGGATTTTTGCAGTTCATACATCTTGATGCTTCTGCTAATGCCTGTTCTTCTGTAAAATTTTCTTCTACAGGTTCAAAATTACTTCTTCTCTTAATCTTGTCTTGTTCAATCGGACGTTGTCTTTCCGTCATAGCTGCTCCCCTCAAACTTAAATTATTTAACTTTGTATTTATTTTATACCAAACAAAATTTTTGTGAAAATAGAAGCATTGATTTGACTCGAAAAGAAAACTTCTTCACATATCTTCACAAAAAATGAACAAAAAATGTTATTTATCGTTATATTAATAGAAATAGCTCTTATAAGGACGTGTATTATGAAGAAAATTTTTGCATTGTTGATTGTTATGTTTATGTCTGCAGGTGTTTATGCCAATCAGTTATACGAGTATAAAAACAGACCGATAAATGATGTCGGAAATTACAAACAACGTGGCTGTAATGAACATATTCAGATTCCTGCTAAAAATCAGTTCAATATTGCAAGAACATTTTTAGGAATGGGTGCGGCAGGAGCAGTTATGCTGCCTGCAATGTTGTTAGATCCTTATATTGTAAAAATAGATGGTGTCAATTATGTTTTAGTAAAAGATAGAGCTGATAGCAATTGGTCGGAAAAAGATTTAATAGGGATTGATGACCCTAAAGGAAACAGATTTGAATCTCTTATAAAATTAAATTCTGATTTAGATTATTCAAAAGTTACATCTGCAGAATTAAAAAAAGCAAATGTAAGATTTGTAAGAATGAACACAAAAGGTGTTTTGCTTGTTAATGAACGTAAGAAAGACTACGACTTGAATAAGGTTGACTATATTGATATAATTAATTTAAAAAGAACTGCAAATAGCGAGTCAACAGGTATATTTGGTCATTTTACCGTATATCTGAAAACCTCAAATGGTGCAAAAAGAGCAGTTGTTGGTTATGTAACATACGAAACCAATGAAAAAATACAGGTTCTGTTTAAATAACAAGCAGGAGATAAAACCTTGAAAAAATTATTAAGCTTTGTTTTAGCTTTTTTGATAGTAATAATGCAGTATATCCCCGTATTTGCAGGAAATTATGATTTCAGCGATGAGGCTCAGGCTGAATTTGAAAGACGTGAAGCTATTGAAAAGGCAAGACTTCAAAAAGAAGATGCAAAAGTTATAAAAACAGAACCACAACTGCAAAAAGCTAAAAAGAAAGAGGTCGTCCCTCAAACATACCAGCCGCAAGCGATTTATAATCCTGTTCCAAAACCAATGCGAGGAACAGTTATGACCATTCCAAAAGGCGAGTCTTTTGAAGCAATACTTCAATCATCGATAAGTTCTGAAAGTTTGACAAATGAAGATATAATTGCTGCTACTCTAAGTACGGATTGGTTTTATAACGGAGTTTTAGTTGCACCTCAGGGCAGTGTCGTGTATGGCAGAGCTACTGATATTAAAAAAGCAGGATATGCGTATGCAAACGGTCAGCTTGCTATGACATTTGATGAAATATTAACACCAAACGGTGACAGAATAAGATTAACATCTAATAAGGTATATATAGAGGTTAAGGACAAAAGAGCATTAAAAATTGCGGGGAATGTCGCAATTGGCGCAGTCAGCGGTCTTGTAACGGGCGTTCTATATTCGCTTATTTCAGGCGGCGATGTCGTGGGCGGACTTGCAATAGGTTCTGCTGTTGGTGCAGCAGGCGGTGCGGTATCCGCAGTCGCGCACAAAGGCGAAAATGCGGAAGTCCCTGCAGGAACGGTTATTATCGTTCGATTAGTCCAACCTGTAGAAATTGTGCCATATCAGTAAAATTGTGTTATTATTAATTTGAAGAGATTGTATATAGAGGATAATATGAATAAAAGATTAATAACTTTAGGTATTGTAATATTGTTAACCTGTCTTGTAGTTAAACTTCTGTGGGCAGGTGTTAAAAATATAAAAGTAGATGATTTTCATCCGGCAGCAGTTATGTTTGTTGTGGATTCTTCTGCTTCAAATCAGGCTAAATTGCCTGCGCAAAAGAAATTTCTTAAACAAATTTGTGCTCAGCTTGATCCCGAAGATCAAATAAAAATTATTAAAGTATCTCAGGATGCATATATTATCTATGAAGGTTCTCCTCAAAACACGAGCGGTATCTCTAAATCAATGGAAGCCTTTACACAATTTGCACCTGAAGATAAAGGAACGGCTTATGGCGAAGGGCTTAAAAAGGCATTGTCTTATTCTTTGGTTATGAAAAAAGAAGGATATGTTCCTGCGGTTGTAATTATAGGCGATTTGGAAAATGAAGGTGCTACAGAAAGACAAATTGATTGGAATACTCTTCCGGAGAATATTAAAAATGTTCAAAAATATGCACCTGATATTTCTTTAATGTTCCTATATGCTCATCCGCAAAAATTGGACATGGTTAAAGAAAAATTAGGCTATATTCTCGGAGAACAAAAACTTGTTCTTGCCCCTGAGCAAAATGTTGATAAAGCATTACGCAAATTTATCACTGCTATCGGCAGATAGAAGAGGTTTGTAGTAAATTTGCTCAAGAAAAGATACATTAAAAGTTAAAAATAATAGAGGGATAATTATGATAATTACATTAACTTCAAAAAACAATGAAAAAACTTTCACTGATAAAGAACTTATCAATATCGGTTCAAATCCGAGTTGTGATTTTGTTGTCGATATGGGTTCGGAAGTGGTTTTGACTTTGCAGTGCGACAGTCAGGCTAAAAAATGTACATTATTAAATACATTTAACAGCCAAAATGTTTTGTTTAAAGGTCAGCCTTTGGCACAACGTATTGAAATCGAAAAGGTTTGCAAATTAATGTCTGCGGTAAATGACGAATTTATTTCAATAAAAATAACCGAACAGCAAAGTTATGAAGTTAATCCGATAGAACAAAAGAAAGCTGAAATTGAAAAGGCGAGAGTTGGGGTAGTTAAGAAAACAGGTTTTGTTATTAATGATTTGAAAACAAAACTGACACTTAATTACAGAGCCTCAATTTTCTTACACATTTCAATGATTTTAACATCTTTAGTCACGGCTTTTGGGGTATCAAATTATCTGACAGGTTTGGAAATAGAAGAAACTAAGAATTTTATTCATCTTCCGACCAATATAAAAATATTAGTTGCGTTTACTCTTGTTGTATACGGTTTGTGCTTAATTTTAAAACAGGGTGTATATTTATATCTTCAAAATAAAGAAAAAACTACCGCAACATCCGTTGTTGCTCAAAACTTTATGTTGTTATCAACAGGATTGTTCTTTACCGGTATTTATTTTATAAATCTTTTATATTATTTGAATGTAAATGTTATATTTTCAGTTTTAGTATCATTCTTCTTTGTAGGTCTTGCAGTTATTGTTGCAATGGCTTGCGGTTATTTCAAATATACAGGTCATAAAATGACTTATACGCTTGATCAAAATGAATACAGAGAAGATTTTGAAGTTGTTTTAAACGAATACAGACAATGGATTGAAAAATATATTAATTCAATGAGTAAGACAAAACTTGCAAATATAAAAGATAAATTATTTAATTTGCAATTAAAATCAATCGGCGAAATGATACTAGGTTTTATAACCGCACCATTTCTTGCGTTTGGTGTGTCTAATACGTTGGCAATGTGTTTCCCTGAAGCAGCAGGCTGGATAAGAGTTTCAGGTTTGAGATTCAGTCCCGTATTTTTGGTATTGGCAACATTTATGATTGTGTTTGCATTCTTTGCGTTTGTAAATGCATTTTTCTCAATAAGAAAAATTCAGGGTTCAAATGTTATTAAACAGGACGGTTTTAGTAATTTCTTAACTCACGGTGTTGATATATACGGTATTCAGGGTGTAAGAAAATTAGAAAGCGAAAAAGTCAGATCACTTGTTATTGGTTGTGCAATTATCTTTATTGAGTTTACAATGAACACATCTTATTTCTTTAGTGAAATAGGCGGAGATTTACAGGGTATTTTCCTGAGTGTGGTTGCTGCATTAGTTCCGACCGCCTTACTGATTGCTGAAACTTATATGTTGAGTCAGACAAAATTTGACATTTTTGCTTGTGAAGAATTGGTTGCTAAAATCGACAAAGATATATAATCATGTGGAATTTAAAATCTATATTATATTTAGTATCTGTTTTATTGCTCAGCTTATTAATTGTAGTCTTTAGACCACAAATGCATAAGCAGGCTATTATTACTGATTCTGAGTATGAATTTGTTGAGATTTCAGCTCCTTCGATTCCTGTTCAGTCAACTACAGATAATATAGATTTAAAACCTGTTCAGCAGCCAAATACAAATCTTGGAATGAGCAATAATGATTTTGAGAGCAGACAGATAAAAACGGTTAATAATACTGTTCAAAAACCGTCAAATGTTATAAAACCTCAACAAAAATATGCACCGCAGCAACAATCAAGACCGCAGTCTGTTTCGCAATCTGTTCCAAAACAAATTCAACAAGCTCAGCCTAAAACTCAACCAAAGCAAGAAAATGTATCTGTACCGCAGCCAAAAACAGTTCAAGTAAAACCGCAAAATCTTGAAACAAGAGAGCAGAAACATATTCTGACAGAGCAGGAAGAAATCATTGCTTGGAATAGGTGGAGAAGCAATCTTCAAAATCAGGTAATGATGGATTCAAAAGTTTTTGCACCTTTAGGAACTGCATTCAAATTTTCTTTTACGGTGGATAAATTTGGAAACATGTCAAATGTAAAAGTTTGGTCATTAAATCCTGCATATTCTAATTATGCAGTAAAAGTTATAAAACCTGTTTTGATGAGTTACAGAAATAAACCGATTTTGAACTTTCCCGAAGGTACAAAACGTATTATAGTGAATGTTGACGGCGGATTTATAATTTCAAGAACATCTCGTTACAGTAGTCCGTCTGATTACCACGACTATGAACACGTCAGACATTAATATTTTCTATTAAAATATTGCCATTGTTTATAATATATGTTAGACTAAATGTATTATAAGAAGAGAAAAGGTTTTTGATTTAAAATGAGTGAAAGTAGTCATTGGGTACTAACTAAAGTATTTGCCGGGCATGCAATCAGTGTCAATTTTGATACATTACTTACAATGTGGCTGGCTATGGGTATTCTATTGGTTGGTGCAATATTAATTGTAAAAAATGCTTCGGTTATTCCTACAAAATTACAGTTTATAGGTGAATCGATAGTTAATTATTTTTCTGCAATCACTGCAGGAAGTATGGGCGAAGAAGAGTCTAAGAAACATAATCCGTTAATCTTGACTTTGTTTATGTTTATTTTGACTGCAAACCTTGTAGGTCAGATACCGTTTAAAATTGTGCATTTGGCTCAAGGAGAACTTGCATCTCCAAATAATGATATCAATATGACTGCGGCAATGGCAATCGTTGTTGCATTATATTGTATGTATTATGGCGTTAAAGTTAACGGCGGAAAATATTTCTTTAAAGGTTGGTCAATGGGAGATCTGATTATTACACTGATTGATACTTTGGAATTATTTGTAAGACCGTTCTCATTAGCCCTTCGACTTTTTGCCAATATATTGGCAGGAGAGATTATGATAGCAACATTTGTCGGCATGGTGGCTTGTTTCTTACCGTTACCGTTCATGTTGTTTGAATTGTTTGTAGCTTTAATACAAGCTTTGGTATTTGCTCTTTTATCTTCTACATACATAACTATGTCTGTTCAGGAAGAACACTAGGGGTAAAGGGGTAAAGAGGTAAAGGGGTAAATAGTAAAATTAATAAAATAAAAGTAGAATATTAGAATAAAAAGGAAAGGAAAAATTATGGCAGCAGAACAAATTTTTGACGCATCAAGATTAGGTGCAGGTATCGCAGCACTTGGTGTATTAGGTGGCGGTTTAGGTCTTGGGATTGCAACAAAAGGTGTTTTAGATGCTATTGCAAGACAACCTGAAATTAAAGCTGAAGCTTTTAAAAACTTTATCATTGGTGCAGGTCTTGCTGAAGCAACATCAATCTATGCGTTATTTATTGCGCTTTTATTAATATTCTCATAAGAAGAAAGGTAACTAAAAGTGTTAGAATTTAATGCGACATTTTTTGTTGCTATGTTTAGTTTCATAATATTTATGATTATTATGAATGCGATTTTGTATAAGCCTCTGGCACGTATTCAGAAAGAGCGTGCGGAGATTATTCGAAATGATAATGAAGCAGCAAGAATAACTGAAGAAAAAACAGAAAATCTAAAACAACAGCAGAAAGCTAATCTTGAAAAATCACGCATAATTGCAAAAGATAATTTCAACAGAAAAATTTCCGAGTATAAAGAACGTAAAGAAATTATTTTAAACACTGCAAAAAATATTGCAAGAAAAGATTTAGCAGTTGCAAATGCTGAAATTGAAGGTGATGAAAGGGAAGCAGCTTTGTTATTAAAGGCTCAGCTTAATGATTTGGCAAGCGCCGTAGCATCAAAGGTTTTAGGTTACGAAACTAATGTGAAAGGAAGTGACTAAAGTGCAAAGTGCAAAGGTGATGGAATGAGTTTCTATTCACTATACACTATTCACTGTTCACTTAAAATATAAATGATTGATACATTATTAAATATTTGGAATAAAATACTTACATCAAATTTATTCAATTTTGTACTGATGCTTGTGCTTTTGGGTTGGATTATAGATAAATTGGACTTGGCTCAGAAGTTGGAAGATGGCAGAAAAAGTATTGAGGACAAAATTCTTAATGCAAAGTTGAATAAAGAAAATGCGGCTAAGGTTTTATTTGAAACTCAGGAAAAAGGTGCTGAAGTAGATAAAGAAGTATTTGAAACTATTGAAAAGGCTGAGAAGAACGCTGTATTAGTCGGGGAGAAGATTGTTGAAGATGCAAAGAAACAATCTGCTGAATATAGCAAAAATTTGAAAGCCGCAATTGATTCAAATATTGAAAAGTTGAAATTAAATTTAACTGCAAAAACTGCTCAGCAAGCTATTGAAATGGCAAAGAATCATATTGAAAAACAGTTAGACGGTAATAAAGAATTGCACATCAGGTATATCAATGAAAGTATTGATGCACTGAAAGGTGTTGATTTATAAGGTAAATTATGGCAAAAACTATTGATAACGATAATAAATTAGTTGCTCAAAGATATGCTAAGGCATTGTTAGAGCTTTCTTGCGAGAGTTTGACAAAAGAACAGATTATGTCAGAAATTTCTGATGTGTCAGAATCTTTAAAAGGTTCTGTTGATTTACAAAAAGTAATGTCGTCACCCGTGGTTTCAGGTGCTGAAAAAAACAATGTTTTAGTAAAAGTTTTTGAAAGAAATGTGAGTGAGATTGTACTTAATTTTTTGAGATTACTTGTTGATAAAAACAGATTTTCAATACTTGAGTCTATTGTTAATGAGTATAGAAATGAAATAAACAAAATTAATAATGTGCTCAATATAAAAGTAACATCGGCTATATCGCTAAGTGATAGTGAAAAAGCGATGATAAAGGTAAAATTAGAAAATATTTTGAATAAAAATATTGAATTAGAATGGTCAAATGACAGCAGTATTATCGCAGGGCTTGTTTTTGAAGTTGGCGATAATATTGTGGATAATAGTCTAAGACACAAATTACAAGAGATTAGTAGAAACATAGTGAAATAAGAGGGAAAAAATGACAGTAATTAATCCTGATGAAATTAGTTCAATTATAAAATCGAACATAGAAAATTACAGCACCAAGACTGAAGTATCAAATGTCGGAAGTGTTTTGGAAATTGGTGATGGTATTGCCAGAGTTTACGGTCTAAGAAATGTAATGTCAAATGAGCTTGTTGAATTTGATGATGGTAAAGGTACGTTAGGCATAACTTTAAACCTTGAAGAAGACAATGTTGGTGTTGTAATTCTTGGTGAATATACTCACATTAAAGAAGGTATGATAGTAAGGACAACGGGCAGGATTGCATCTGTTCCCGTAGGTGATAGCCTTATTGGTCGTATAGTCAGCCCAACAGGCCGTCCATTAGACGGTAAAGGCGACATAATATCTGACAGAACAAGACCTGTAGAAAGAGTAGCTCCGGGGATTGTTGCACGTAAATCAGTTCATCAGCCTTTACAAACAGGTTTGACAGCTATTGATGCATTGACTCCAATCGGTCGTGGTCAACGTGAGCTTATTATTGGTGACAGACAGACAGGTAAAACTGCGATTGCGATTGATACAATTATTAACCAAAAAGGTCAGGATGTAATTTGTATTTATGTTGCTATTGGTCAAAAAGCATCTACTGTTGCACACCTTGCTAAAACATTAGAAGATCACGGTGCAATGGATTACACAATTATTGTATCTGCAACAGCAAATGAACCGGCACCGCTTCAATATATTGCACCATTTGCAGGTGTTGCTATGGCTGAAGAATTTATGGAACAAGGAAAACACGTTCTTATTATATATGATGACTTAACAAAACAGGCACAGGCATATCGTGCGATGAGTTTGCTTCTTCGCAGACCACCGGGACGTGAAGCATATCCGGGGGATGTATTCTATCTTCACTCAAGATTACTTGAACGTGCGGTTAAGTTGTCAGATGAGTTAGGCGGCGGAAGTATTACGGCTTTACCTATTATTGAAACACAAGCAGGGGACGTATCTGCATACATTCCTACTAACGTAATTTCAATTACAGACGGTCAAATCTTCCTTGAATCATCTTATTTTAACTCAGGTATAAGACCTGCAATTAATGCCGGTATTTCAGTATCTCGTGTAGGTGGTGCTGCTCAGACTAAGGCTATTAAAAAAGTTGCAGGTAAGCTAAGACTTGACCTTGCTCAATTCAGAGAGTTAGAGGCTTTTGCACAATTTGCGTCTGACCTTGATGATGCAACCAAGAAACAGTTATTGAGAGGTCAAAAATTGACAGAAGTTCTTAAACAACCTCAATATCAACCATTGAGTGTTGCGCAACAAGTTTCAATCTTGTTTGCTGCAAACGAAGGGTTCTTAGATGAAGTTGATAACAAGAATGTCAGTGATTACAAAAAAGGTTGGTTTGAGCATCTTGAAGCAAATCTTCCTGAGTTGGTTCAAAAATTGAATGCAGGTTCAAATCTTGAAGATGCTGATGCGGACGCATTGCGCAGCGAATTAGAAAAATATAATAAAAGCTTATAAAAATGGAAAGTGGAAAGTGGAAAGTATCTCAGCTTTCCATTTTCTATAAAATAAAATGGCAGAAATTCAAAATAATAGTATAAAAGTTTGTTTAGCGTGTGATGATAACTACTCAAAGTATGCAGGAGTAGTTATTGCTTCTGTCTTGGCAAATTCTGCAGTTGATGATGAACTCGATTTTTATATACTTGATGGAGGAATTTCTGAAGAACATAAATCTCAAATTAATGAGTTGAAATCAATAAAACAATGTAATATATCCTTTGTGCAAATTGACTCATCTATGTTTGAAGATTTCACAAAGATAAAAACTCACAGTTATATTTCAATCGCTACATATTACAGACTGAAATTGCCAAGTTTGTTACCGAACATTGATAAAATTATTTATTTTGATTGTGATATGGTTGTTAACCATAGTTTGAAAGAATTGTTTAATACGGATATTTCAGATTATTATATGGCAGGCGTTCATGATATTAAAGAAAAAATGGTTAAAATAAATCCTACGTATGTAAATGCGGGGATGTTGATTTTCAATCTTAAATTGATGAGAGAGAACAATATCGAAGAACAACTCTACAAATGGACTGTTGAACATATAGATACAATCAAAACAGGTGATCAGGAAATACTGAACGAAGTTCTAAAAGGACGTATTAAAGTTATTGATGATGAATGGAATGTTCAATCAAGCAATTTTACTAACCGATCAAGTTACACACATAATCCAAAAGTAGTTCATTACGTAGCAAGAAAAAAACCGTGGCATTTTGGTTCATTTAGTTTTCATAGAGATTTGTATTTTAAATATTTACAACTTACTCCTTGGAAATTATCTGAAAAAGACTACAAACATTGGACAAGGGATAATCAGATTGTATCTTTGTTCAAATATGTGCAATACAGACCGTTATTTTTATTCAGACCAAAATTTTATAAGGCGGTGTATCATACTTATATAAAAAAATAAAAGGATAATTACAGATATGGCAAATTTAAAAGACATCAAAAACAGAATACAGAGTGTTAAGAATACTCAAAAAATTACAAGAGCAATGAAGATGGTTGCGGCTGCAAAGGTTAAAAAAGCAGAATATACCGTAAAAGCATCAAGACCATTTTCACAGGAATTGATGACAATGTTCAAAAGGATGTTGTCAACTGTTGGTGAGATACAAAATGACGGAGAAAAATTTTCTCATGCTATAAATAATTATCCTGAACTATTAACTAGACGTGAGCTAAAGACAGAAGGACTTGTTGTCGTTACTTCAAATAAAGGTTTGGCAGGTGCATATAATGCAAATATTGTAAGAACAGTTTTAAAACGTATTGAAGAAAATAAGAAAAACGGTATTGAAACAAAATTATATGTAATAGGTCAAAAAGGTATTTCTGCACTTCAGCATAAACCTGATGTTGATATTGTTAAAAAATATTTGGCAGTTATCGATAATCCTAATGCAACAGGTGCAAATTTGGTTGCAGAAGATATTGCAGAGGATTATGTAAATGGTGTTATTGATAAAATAGAAATATTCACAACAAGATTCAATAATATGATGTCATATTCCGTTCAAAATTGGGAAGTTTTACCTGTTGAAATAGAGCATGATGACACCCCGAAATTGGATGCGTTGATGGAATTTACTCCCAGTGCAAAAGCGATTTTAGAAAAAATTGTTCCAATGTATATTACAAATGAAATTTTTCAAGCAGTATTAGAAGCTTATGCGAGTGAATTAGCATCAAGAATGACTGCGATGTCTGCTGCATCAAATAACGCTGAACAAATGATAAATGACCTGACAGTTGCATACAATAAAGAACGTCAGGGCGCTATTACAAATGAACTTATTGAAATTGTTTCAGGTGCTGCTGCTCAGGGCAAATAGAGGTATTAAATCCTTAACAAAATTTAAAATTCATGGCAATTCTGTGTGAATATAAGACTTATATAATATATACACACAAGGATAACTATGCCCGTACAAAAACCAACTATTAAAAGAACTGAAAGAGTACAACCACAACCTCAGATTTATACTTGTGAACCTGGGACACTTCGTGTTGCAAAACCAGTCATTTTACCTACATTAGGTCCAAGAACACTGGTGCAGACAACACCAATCGGAAAAATTCACGAAATCCCCGATTCTGTTAAGTATAGTATAAAAAATAATGTGTCAAATTTGTGGCTCCGTAATTTTTCGTCTGTTTATAAAGTTGAAGAAAACAAGGGTATAAATCCGAAGGGTGCAAGACAAATTGATATTTGTTTAGCTAAATATTCTCAGAAAGTCGCTGAAGAAATGGATGTTTCTACTGCGTGTTATACCGGAGTAAAACATGCTCTCTGGTCAGCAGGAGTAATTGATGATTATGCGGATATGCCTAAAGGTAGTGCGTATGAGGCAATGTCATATTTTGACGCACATCCTGAAAGGTTTGAAAAGGTTAATGTAAAAGCTTCCGAATTGAAAAATTTACCTGCGGGATATATTTGT
>OMPX01000086.1 GCA_900313115.1 uncultured bacterium | reverse complement strand
CCGGGAGAGGGACATAAAATCGGAAAATCAAGCAATTTAAAAATATAAAGGAGAAAACTATGACAGTAAAACCTACAGAACCTACAAAAGAAACTAAAAAAGCATACTTTTATGAATATAAAGGAGATGAAGATGTTGATTTAAGCAGTCTTGAATTAAAGAAGAAAAAACCTCTTAATGTAACATTAAATAATACATCAGGAAGTTCAAAGAATTTTTCTTCATCGGATTATTCAGAAATAATCACTATTGAAGCAGGTGCATATTCTATGACATTATCCGGAACAAATTCGGATAAAACTGTTAAATTAGGGGACACTTCAGGTAATATTGTTCATTTTTCAAATATTGGTAAAAACAAGTTGATTGCAGGAGCTGGCGGAAATGAATACTATTCTGATAGCGCTTATTCTAACAATACAATTACGGCAGGGAAAGCAAAAGATACCTATAATTTAAAAAGCGGTACAACAAAAATAACGGATAATGGCGGTGATAATAAGTACAATATTTACGGCGGCATTAATACTATAACTGATAAGGGCTTAGACGGAAGCACATTTAACATATATCATAGATTGTCTAATGATGGCGGAATCACAACGATAAAAGCAGGCGGAGGAAAAGATTTCTTGAATGTTTACAACGATAACAATCCTCGCAATCCGCAAATAATAACTGCCGATTTAGGAAAAGGAGATGATGAGGTTCTTGTTGGATATGATACAGATCCACAATCTGATAATAAAAATGTATCCACGTTAAACCTTAAAACAGGAAAAGGCGAAGATAAAGTTGAGATTTATGCGGGAAAGAAAAACTATATTGAAACAGGTGATGATAAAGATACTATAACCGTTTATTATACAGGAAATGACCTTGAACACCCTATGCAAAATATAATTAAAGCAGGAAAAGGCGATGATATTATTACAATTAACGATGGGATTAATACAATTTATGGTGAAGGCGGTACTGACGAAATAAATATTATTGCAAAAGGTATAAATACAATCTATGGCGGAGGAGATAAGATTAATGTTGTAACGAACTTTTCTTCCGTTGAGAATACGATTTATGCTTACTCTGATAAAATTAATATTAACAATGGCGAAAATACTATTTATACAAAAAAAGGTAAAAATTCAATTACCTTAACAGGTGGTACAAATACCATATATGCAAGCGGAAGCGACATAATTAACTCTAATGGTGCAAGCGGAAATAATACTATTTATGTAAAATCGGATACTATTAATCTTACGGCGGGAGCAAATAATGTTTATGCTCAAAAAGGTGGCAGTACCATAAATATTTTAAGTAATGATATAATGACCGATAATGATAATAATTATATCTATCTTCAAAAAGGTAATAACACAGTGAACTTGCACGGTGGTGAATCAGCTAATTACACTTATGTTAAAACGGAAATAACCGCAGGGAAAAATACATTTAACCTGTATGATTATACTGCACTGGACGGTTATGGCGATGCAAACTACAAAACTGCTCAAACCTTAATTATACAAGATTATGCTTATGCTGATATAGATTTAGGCAGTGGAGCAGATGTAATAAGAGATTCTTCACTCGTTACTGTCCCAGACCAATGGGAAGTAAATGGGGGAAAAGGAAATGATAAATTCTATATTTCAAACGGTAAAAATAAGCACTATAACGGTCAAGACGGTAACGACTATTTTGAACTGACAAACGGAACATCTTATACAGTAGATGGAGGTAACGGAAAAGATACCTTTATTGTAACAGGCGGAGAAGAATGTATCATATATGGCAGAGAAGGAAATGATGTTGTTACAATAAATAGCGGAGAAAAACACGCTTTTCATGGCGGAGATGGAATTGATACCATAACTATTAATGACGGAGTCAAAATTACTGTTAATGGTGCAAACGGAAACGATATTATTAACATAAAAGGCGGTTCAGAACATATTATTGACGGCGGATATGATGATGATGTATATAACATATCCAAAGGGAGTTCTACTAATTTATCAACCAATATAGCCGATGCTGACGGGAAAAATAAATATAACATTAAAAAAGGCTATGCAGGCAAAGTTATAATAAATGATACCTCAAATTCTTCAAATGTTATTTTTGAAGACAAAAGTTTGAAATTATCTTCATCGCAAAATGTTAACACTGACCATAGTATTTCTACAAATAGCAAAATATTATCAATTTGGGGCAACTATCTATTCAGTACAATAACAGAAGGAATTTCTCAAGAAGATGGTCATTTTGGAAGTGACGGAATTTCATTAGTTTATGATTTAGCAAGTGAAATATCTGATACTGATAAAGCAATAAATGGTAACTATATTGGTATAAAAACTCCTGAAAATAAAACAAATTATGTTATAAACGGGAAAAAATATGCACTGGATTTAGACCAATTAAAATATGATTTAGACCAATGGAATATAGCAAACGGTGGTAATAATTTCACAACAAAATCCGTTTTAGAAAATGGAGATGATGCTCAAATTAAATCACTTCTTGCCGTATTCACTCAAGATACCGCAGAGTGCTTTGTGAAAGTATAAAAGAGAAAATTTCTATTTTGTTTTTACAATTTAGAAATTAACTCTTGTCAAATCTTAAAAAAAAGGCTAAAATAAAGTACGGTCTTTTAGTTACCAGAGTAATACAACAAAACAATTTTAGGAGAACTGCAATGTACGAAGACGTAACACTTGTATGTGAAGATTGCTCTGCGGAGTTTGTCTTTACTGCAGGAGAACAGGAATTTTATGCTGAAAAAGGACTAATAAACAAACCAAAAAGGTGTCCTGATTGTAGAAAAAAAAGACGACAAAAAAACAAAAAGAAGCTGTACGATGCAGTTTGTACGAAATGCGGAGCTCAGACACAAGTTCCGTTTAAGCCAAAACCTGACAGAGAAGTTTTATGTAAAGCGTGCTTTGAAGCATCAAAATAATACAAAAAGAACACCTTTAGCGGGTGTTCTTTTTTTGAAACAAATGAATAACCAATTATATAATTAACACGTGAAGGAGGTTGAGCAACTGCTTCCGCCGCCACATGAGAATGAGCCTCCACCGGAGAATGATGAAACTGTTGATGCGGTACTGAAACTACTACCGCCCATTGCAACTGAACCTGCTGTTTCAGTTGAACCTGATGAACAAACATAGTTTGCATATTGACTGTAATCAATATCTACTGATACAGAAAATTCACAACTGTCACCAATACAACCATTTAATAAACCCATTGCTGGTGCATTATTTGATGCAACAGAACCTGCTGTTTCGCTTTCTGTATTACTTAATATTAAAGAACCAAAAGGTTGTTCTGATTTTGCAAAGTGTGAAGTAAATCCAAGTGCCATATAAAATTTATCCTCTCTCTTATATAAACAAATTTTTTTTTATCCAATTTCAGGCATGGTTTTTTATGTTACATAACTTAACATATATGTAAAAAAACGCAATTATCATGAAAAATAAAACTTTATATAAATGTAAGGTTAGTTTAATCATTTATTATAAGGAAAAGGTTAGTTATGAATATTAAATAGTTCAAACTATAAAAAAGGTTGAAAATAATAGTGTGTAAGTGTGTAAGTTGCGGTATGTTAAATACCGTTTTTTTTTGCTTATTTTTTAGTATTGAGTCAAACCTTCGATATTCATAGGAATACTTGTAGGAACACCGCTAAATCTATTGAATATATTTTGAGAATTTTTATATTGTGCACGTTTGCGTGTATCAAATGCTTTTTGAAGATTTTTATATCTTGTTTTAAAATCAACGTCATGAATTGTTCCAAATACGTATTCTTCCAGTCTGTTTAATCGTATTTCTTCGTCTTCGCCTTCAAAATCTTTGTTTAACCATTCTCTTTCCATTCTCGATAATGATTGAGAATATTTGCTTTCAGACATGCAAAAACACGAATTGCATGTCATCAGATAAATAAAAAATAATATTAAGAACTGCTTGAACTTTGTCATACCTGCATTTTATATGAACAAAAAAGGAAAATAATGCCCATAAGTGCTAATATATCAGGGTAATATTAAATAATGCATAAAAAAAAGCTATGTCGTAACATAGCTGTTGATTAGGGATATGTGTATCGTCATTTGTTTTTAAGGAGTATATGGTTATGTTAACAGTTGTTGTGACAAATAAAATCGTTAAAAAGTATGAGATTAAACAATTGAAACAATACTATAGGAGTATTCTATTTCTGAAACAGGCAAAAACATTGGATTTTAGAAAATAAATCAAATGGTTGATAAATAAAAAACATGGCAGATTTATATAGAATCAATATTTGTAAAATTATATAAAATATTTTTAAAAAACTAGCAAAAAAGGATATTCAGTGGCATTTACACACCGTGTATGGATGGTTTTGTAAACAATAATAACGTATCAGTATTTGAATACGGCTTAAAATACAGCAGCCGTTACTCTAACTATGGCGTTGACAAAATCACTCCAAAGCAAGAGAGCACAAACACACAAAACCAACCAAAACAACTTTTAGGAAACGGTGTTTCTTTAAATCCAAACAATATTCTTGGCTCATCTATCTCTGATAATTTTGAAGTTGTTGTAGATACTGTAACAACCCCAAACCAAAACACTCATCAGAGGTTAAAAACTGCTGCCATAATTGGCGGTTCAGTAGGAGTTCTTGGCGCAGCAGCACTTTTGCTTACCAAAGGTAAACTTACAAAAGGTATGACAAGCGCTTTAGGCAAAATCGCAGAAAGTGCAGGAGAAAGAATTGCAAAATTAAAAGAAAAACCAACCATATCAAAAGCCGAAGGCTATTATTTAAGCTTCTTACAAAAAGCAAACAAAATAGCTTTCATGGCAAGAGGAGCTTTATTTAATATTTCACCGTTAAAAGATGTATTGTTTGAAAAAATAGTACGTAACAAAATGGGACTCAAAAAACCTTGTGATGCGATTACAACAGGATTCAGAAAACTATCCTTCGGAACAGTAAAGTCCTCATACAAAACTGCAGCTCAGGATATGAACACTATGACAGGTTTGTTTGAAGAAGCTGCAAAAAAAGGCGGTTTTAGCCCTGAAGTTAAAGACGAACTTTTGAAAGGTGTTGAAACTGTCAAAACTTCTTTTGAGTCATCTTTTTCACAGCCTGCCATCGAAAAAAGAAGCGATAACCTTGTTAAACAATTTGACGGTTTAGGCGGCAAAGTATATGATTCTGTTTATGGCAGAATGAAAAATTTTGTTACTGATATAGATGCAATGACAACCTTCATCTCTGAACGACTTGTTGCAGGAGATAAAAAGAAAATAATGAAAAATCTTGCTGACAAGAAAAAAGTAATTACACATAATCCAAACGACAATTATCAGGCTATGTCCGATGTTTTAACAAGATTAGAAAAAACTATTAATCCTCAAAATATTGAATCCAGAGGACTTGTGAGAACATTAAGAGGACTTTCTAAAGATTATATTGGTTTGGCAGGCGAAAATGAAGCCGCAGCACGTAAAAAAGTTGTAGAAACTATTAATTCCAAGCTTGATATTGCACAAAAATTAACTCAGATAGAAAACAATTCTCCTGAACAAGCAAAACAAACAGAAATATTACTTAATGAATTTAGAGAAATTTTAAATTCTGATAAAAAAGGTGAAATTGAAATTTTACTTTCTAAATTTAAACAACTTTTACCAAGAGAAGAATATTTAAAATTGAAAGCATCAGCAGATAAAGCAGTAAAATCTTTGAACAAAGCAGTTTATCAGGAAGGTTTTGACTATACTGACAAAGTCAGAGATTTATCTGTGGGTTCAGCTTTAACTGATGTTGCAATTGGAATGGGGCTTCCTGTTGCAACAACAGGCATTGCT
>OMPX01000017.1 GCA_900313115.1 uncultured bacterium | reverse complement strand
CCGTTGAACGAAGTTCATTCGGGTTCAGCGCAAGCGAGCAGAGGAATGAGCAACGAAGTTGCGAAAGGCGAAACACGACTCGACGGAAACGTTGAGTTTTCGGCGGGAGTGTGAGCGGTTCCGTTTAACGCGAGCGTAGCAAGACGTCCCGCCATATCATTATGCCCACCCGAATAATCCGATACGGTGGATTTTGGCAGAGTGCGACGGTACACGAAATTATTGTGGGCTAAAAGCCCAACTTACAGGCATTCATGGTTTGAGCGAAGAAGGCAGAATTAAACAAGTTTTTAAACCGTATTAAGTTTATTTTTTATTATTTTTTTGAGGTTTTGCTTCTGATTTATCTTTTTGTTTAGTTTCTTTTTTCGCTTTATGTTTATGTTTTTCTTGTTTTGCTTTTAATTCTTCCTGTTGTTTTTGGATTAGTTCATTACGTTCTTTATTAAACTTTTCGTAATCGATATCCTGACCGTTATCTATAGAATTAACATCTATCTTCAATTCATCGTCTCCGCCTTGAGATGTGAAGCCTTTTTTCTTGCTTTGTCTGTATTCTTTTAACTTTTGTCTATATTCTGTTTTTAACAGACGTAATTTATATTTATAAACTTTTTTATGTGCTTTTTTCTTTGCTTTTGCTTGTTTTTTCAAGCTTTTTACACGTTTTTTTTCAAGCTTTTCTTGTCTGTTAGCTTCCCATTCTATTAAGTCTCTGTCTTCATATCCGTCATATACAAGTTTAAATCCGACTGTGCTGACATTAAAATTTGTTCCTTCCAAATCAAGCAATTCGCATTTTTCACCATTGACATCTGCTGCCCACGTGCCTAAAAAAGAAGGTTTATCGCCTGTGTATGCATAAGCGCAAATAATAACTCTTTCTTGATTATTTTTATCAAATCCGAGAGGATAAACATCCCATCTTTGTTCTTCTAAATTTACGCCTGTTGCGTTATGCCAATAATTAATGATGGCTTCTCTTATTTCTGTTAGTTCCCAAGATCTGTCGGATTTAAAATCATGTACCCATACATTAGTTTTCCATATACCATCGTGATTCCAGCCTATTTTTTCTTTTGCAACAATATATCTGTTATCTTCTGAAAAATCTATCGGAGTAATCGTTCTGAAAGCACCTTCGGTTGAAATATCTTTATCCGTTTCAAAAATCGGTTTATCAATTTTTCGTGCAACATTTGCTTTTTTAACTCTGTCAATTTTGCTTAATTTTTCATCAAGCGGAATTACAAAAACAGAACAAGAAGTACAATTCACATCAGCGATATAATAAACTGTCGGATAAACAAGCATTGTAAAATCACCCGACACAATTCCTTGAGCATTAACTTGTCTGTCAAAGTGTAACCTTCTCGGCAGATTTAATTCCGGTGAGCCGGGGGGATTATTATATCTTACAAGTTTATATGTCGGCTGCGGTACATATTTCATATTACTCGGAAGAATACGCTCTCCATCGTTAATTATTAAATCCATCCTTGAAATACCCTTAGATTCTTTTTCATAATCTTCGGTTAACATATAGCCTGATTTTGGCATATCTGTTTTTTCGTATTCTTCTTTTAATTCGTGCTTTTGGGCTTCATATTGGTATTTGAATTGTCTCACGACAGGGTCGTGCTCTTTAAATAGAATAGGCTTCATTTCATCACGGACAAGTCTGATTGATACAAATAAACTTCCAAATATAATTACCCAAAACATTCTATACCAAGCCCTCGGTTAATGCCGTATTGGTAGCTTTTGCTCTTGTCTCGGCAGATAATTTTTGTAATACACTGTGAACGTGAGCTTTTGCCGTATATGGAGAAATAGTTAATTCTTCCGCTATCTGAGAATTTGTCATTCCTTCTACAATCAATGCCAAAACCTCCATTTCACGTTCTGTTAAACCATATAATTCTTTTCCTGCCTTATAATTTATTCCTGTTGTTGTCGGTGTTTGTTTTTTTGTATTATTCTGAAGGCTTGATAATACTATTTTGGCAATTGCAGGATCAAGCCAAGCAACACCTTCACTTACGGAACGAATTGCCGTACATATTTGTTCTTTTGAAGCATCCTTCATAACATATCCGTCCGCACCGGATTTAAAGGCTTCAAATACATCTTCATCGCCATCTCTTGATGTAAAGATTAAAATTTTACATTCAGGATTGAATGCTTTTATTTGTCTTGTTGCTTCTATTCCGTCAATTATAGGTAGACCGATATCCATAACAATAACATCAGGAAATAATGATTTAGCTAAATCTACTCCCATCTGACCATTTTCAGCTTGCCCTACTAATTCAATATTTTCTGCTTGTTCGAGCATTATGGATAAACCCAATCTTTCTAATTCATGATCTTCTACTAATAATGTTTTTATCATACATATACCCTATTTATTCACTATAATAATTTTTTTATTATTTTCATCATTCACAATAACATCTGTTAAAAGAAAAGAAAATTCGCTACCTTTATTTAACTTGCTTTCAACCCAAATTTTACCGTTATGAGATTCAACAATTTGTCTTGATAAATACAAACCTAAACCTGTACCTGTTGAACGTTTTTTACTTGTACCCTGTGAAAAACGCTTGAATAAACTTGGAATATCCTCCTGCGGGATTCCGTTTCCATTATCTTGAACGGTAAATAATAAGTCGTTGTCTTGAGATTTAACTGTAACAGTTACTTTTCCATTATTATTTGTATAATTTATTGCATTTCCGCAGAGATTACATATTACTCTTCTTATCTCTGAACGATCAGCATTTATTTTTGTTTCATCAGGTAATTCATATTCAAGACTAAAATCAATTTTTTTTGTTTCCGCTAACGGTTGTAACTCTGCAAAAGCCTGATCTACCAAAGATTTAAAACAAAAATTCGTTTTACATAAATTTAGTTTTGATGCATCATATTTATAAACTTCTAATAATGCATTGACCAAACCTAATAAGTCTTCATTACTTTTTTTCATTGTTGATAACAGTAATTTTTGTTTTTCTGAGATTTCTCCAAGAGAACCGTCAAGAAAGAATTTTAAAGATTGAATTGCAGCTAATAATGGTGTTCTTAAATCATGAGTAAGAGTTGCTATGAAATCATCTCTTAATTTATCAGCTTCTTTTTGTTCAGTGATATTTCTTATAACACCTACAAATTTTCTTATAATACTATCTTCTGAAATACAAGCAAAACTTATTTCAATTGGAATTTCTTGTTCGCTTAAAGAGTTGTGTATTGAGCAATCTCTTAAGAAAAATTCATTGTCTTCTGTTTTAAAAAGTTCTGAAATATTATCTTTTGAAGAATGGATAATTTTAAATAAATTTTGTTTTGTTATGTGATTGGAAGATAATCCTATTAAGTTTTCACAGGCTTGATTTACACGTTCAATATTACCTTCTGCATCAGTTAAAATAATACCGTCTGCACAATTTAAAAATATACCTTCAAGCTTTGCATTTGATTCTGATAAATCAGCAGTTCGTTCTGCAACCAGTTTTTCAAGATTGTGGGAATAATCTTCTAATTTTGCGTTCGCAACTTCAAGTTCTTCAATTTTTTCTCTAAGTTGACTTAGTAAATAACTTCTTTCAATACCATTTTTTATACTTAATATTAAATCATCATTTTCCCAAGGCTTTGTAATATATTTATATAAACCAACTTCATTAATCGCACGTATTGCGTTTTCTTTATCTGCATAACCTGTTAATAATATTTTGCTGACTTCAGGATATAATTCATTTGCTCTCGATAAAAATTCCAATCCGTTCATTTTAGGCATAACAAAATCAGATATTATTAAATCAGGAGTATTATCTTTTAAATATTCTAAAGCAAGCTCAGGTTCTGTAAAGAACTCGGCATTAGAAAAATCTTCTAAATATAGTAGTGTTTTAAGTGTCGATATGAGTGTTTCATCATCATCAACAACGACAATCTTCCCATCCTTCATACTATTATTTTATATTATTGCTAAAACATTGACAAATACGTAACAGAAACGTAATAAATAATTATACGCTTGGTCGGGACAGATATTTATTTATTGAAATAATTGAAGCAGTTTTGGCTTGTTAAGATTTTTTTCTTCCCAGCACTGTGTAACTTCTTCAACGGTATCTTCTTCGTGGACAACAGTTTTGACTAATATAGCATAGTTTATATCTATAAAATTTATTCTCGGTATTTTTTCAACAATGTATTCGTGTCCGCCGCAATTACGGCAGAAGTTGTCGGCAGGCATGATTTCGCCATTTTTAATAATAGCTCTTTGTTTTATGCCGCAGCAAGCACAACGGGTAATAAACCATTCATTTTCAATAAGTTCACCGCAATCAGGGCAGTAGCTGTATGTTGAATCTAATGACACGTGGTCATGGCTGCATCTGTTGTGTTTCTTAAATAAATCAATTAAAAACATGTACACCTCTATCTTCTGTATTATTTGTTTAATGATGTTTTTAAGTAAGTCAAAATTTTTTGATTTTTTGTTAAGTAATGTAACAAAACGGACTTAGATTTGTGAATTTTCTGTACATGATATACTTTAATTAAATATAATGGTGTGTAGGAGTCTATTTATGTTTGACAACTTGAAGAAATCAATAGAAAAAATTCAAAGTATCAATCCAAAGTCATTATGGTTGAGTTTTGCTCAGTCACAACAAGTTAATCGCAGAGATTACAGCGACTTATTGACTTCTAATATTGAATTACAAACTCTTGCCGACGAGAGACGACTTGAAGCGATGGTTGGCGAACAAATAAAGACGGATTTCCCTGAAATCAGTGATTCGTCTTTTGAACTATTGGTAGATGCTACAATGCATCATATTAGAAAAAAACAGCTTCAAGCCACGGATGACATTGTATTTAAATAGTCATCAAGGGAAATTATTCCAAAAATTTTAAAGCGGGACAAATGTTTCCGCTTTTTATGTTACAATGGGGGTATAAATTATTTAATCTAGGAGGATATATGAAAGGAACTGCTTTTAAATTCGGAGATAACATTTCAACTGACCACATTGCACCGGGGAGATTATTTCACCTTCGCTCAGATTTAAAAGAATTTTCAAAACACGTATTGGAAGATGCTGATGAAACCTTTGCATCACGTATGAAAAAAGGTGATTTTGTTGTTGCAGGCAACAATTTTGGTCTTGGCTCTTCAAGAGAACATGCTCCTCAAATAATTAAAATTGCAGGAGTAGGTGCAGTTCTTGCAAAATCTTTTGCACGTATTTTCTACAGAAATGCTATAAATATCGGATTGCTCGCAATCGAATGTGATACAGACGGTATTGATGCAGGTGATGAATTAGATTTGGATATTGAAAAAGGTTGTATAAATAATCTTACAAAAGGTACGATGATTTCTATCGAACCGCTTCCTCCCGTTATGATTAAATTGCTCGAAGATGGCGGACTTGTTGAACATATTAAAAAGAACGGTGATTTTAAATTATAATCTGAAATAAATATTACAACATAAAAAGTGAGCTGTTTTTACAACTCTCTTTTTTGTACAGTCTAGTTTTAAGCATTTTGGCTTTTTATTTACTTCATTGGATATTTATCCCTTATCACAGCCCTTTATGCATGGGGTGGTTGGCTGACCTTTGGTGGTCATTAACATAATTCATCAGATATAAGACAATACTCCGGCTGAGCTTGATATCTATCCTGAAAAATAATATCTGTCATGCTAAATATTGTCGATATATATAAACTTATACTCGATAGTAATTCTTTTATCATCTAATTTCTCCAAACAATCTAGTCTTGATATTAGTCATGATTATACACTTTTTTCAGACTTTGTCAAATTACAATGATACAAATATTCACAAAACATTTTTACGAATACGTTTTTTATTTAAAATAAGGTTAAAGAAGATATAAGGAGAGATTAAATGACTGTATTAAAGATAAAAAGATTACCAAACAACAGAATTTTACCTGAATATAAAACAGAAGGTGCTGCAGGGATGGATTTATGCGCAGCAATAGATGAACCGATTGAATTAAAACCGTTGGAAAGAAAACTCATTCCAACAGGTTTAAAAATAGAATTAGAACACGGATACGAAGCTCAAATCAGACCTCGTTCAGGTTTATCCATCAAACACGGAATTACTCTTATCAATTGTGTTGGTACAATTGATGAAGATTATCGTGGAGAAGTTTGTGTTCCAATCGTTAATATTTCAAACGATATATACACTATTCAGCCTGATGAAAGAGTTGCTCAAATGGTTATCGCAAAATATGAACAGGCAAAACTTGAAGTTGTGACAGAATTAACCGACACCGAAAGAGGTGAAGGCGGTTTTGGCTCAACAGGAAAAGTATAGAATTAAATCATAAAATTGATTTTAGAATGGGCACTTTTGGCAGCTTTTATAGCGGCCTGGGTATTTAGAAAACTCAAGGTGTAGTTTAAATTTGTCCTAAACTGATTTCTGGCAGATGCCATGGTTTCTTCCTGAACAGATTTG